>JAXIYS010000059.1:0-30388 GCA_036304385.1 Collinsella sp.
GCCACGCGCCTGCGCGTGCCCGCCGTCGACGACCTCGCAGACGATGTGATCGAATTCGTGGACCGCACGTACGGGGCCCAATGCGAAGCGCTCGCCACCGAATGCGGCGACTTTTTGGTGCGCCGCAGCGACGGCGTGTTTGCCTACCAGTTAGCCGTGGTGGTCGATGACGCTGCCATGGGCGTCACCGAGGTCGTGCGCGGATGCGATCTGCTGGGCTCCACGCCCCGCCAAATCTATCTGCAGCATCTGCTGGGTCTTCCCACGCCGCACTACGCGCACATCCCGCTGCTCATGTCGCCGGACGGCCGCCGCCTTTCCAAGCGCGACCGCGATCTTGACCTGGGCGAACTACGCGCCCGCTTTGGCACGCCCGAGGCACTGATGGGATGGCTCGCCGGGCAAACGGGCATCGCACCGGACACCACGCCGCGTACCGCCGAGCAGTTGGTCGAGCACTTTAGCTGGAATGTCATCCGCGCGCACCGGGAGAACATCACTGTAACGGTCGAGTAGCCAGCCACCGCCCCCCCTTCGACCCCCTTCAACGAGGATATAATTCTGTGTCTTGTTATGTACGGAATAATTCCGTACAATTACCTAAAGGAGGTTTTTGCCATGCCAACGATTGAGAAACAACGCCGTATGGATCTGAGGCTGACCGAACGTCAACGCCTTACTTACGAGCGCGCCGCGGCCTTGCGCGGGCAAACTCTCACCCAATGGGCCACAGCTCACCTTGACGAGAGCTCCGCACGTGATATCGCCGAAGCGTCAACAACCTATCTTTCTCCTGATGGTTTCGATGCATTTTGCAAAATGCTCGATTCCCCCATGCCCCAAGCCGCAAAAGCGCTGCTTGACCGTAAAGCGGTTTGGGAATGAGCGCATTTACCAAGCCCATTCAACTCCCCGTTGGTCAAGGCATCGAGGCTTTCCGCTGCGGAAATACTCTTGTAGACGGATGGGCTAAAAACAGATCAGCCTCGGCGCGAAGAAGAGGATCAGCGGTTATATACGCATCGTATTGCGACGGCGCAGTTGCTGGGTTTTATACGTTGTGCACGCACTCCGTGGCTCGCGAAAATGTTGATGGAGGATGGTTCGTGCGAAACGCCCCCTCCCAAGTTCCCACAGTGCTGCTTGGAATGATGGGGGTCGATGAGAAGTTCAAGGGGCTTGGTCTTGGAGCTTCACTGCTCAAAGATGCCATCGAGAACGCCTTGAAAATTTCTGCCCTAGCAGGAGCGCGAGCTTTAGTTGTCGATCCAGTAGATGATGAGGCAGCAGCTTTCTATGCTCATTTTGGCTTCGCCACCCTACCCGGCACCAACCGAATGGCACTAAAACTCTAGATTGTCGGGCGACATCTCCTCCAGTTCCCAACATGCCTTAAGTTACCATACGGATAATGATTAGTACTGAAATGTAGGGTAACTACCCAAGGCATCGTATGAAGCGTTCGCTATGCGCGCCTCTACGCAACATCCCAGGGCTGGAGTTCGTCACCCAGGCGAACGATGCAGTCGTAGAGCACGGTGTGGCGTTCGGCCGGGTTGGCATCCCGATGGAAATGCCCGTAGTACCAGCGTTTGTAATCCAAGTGGTCTTCCAGCTCATCGAAAAATGCCGTGAGCCGATCAACGGCGGGGTAATTCCAGCCGGGTGCCGGATAAAGCGTGGGCGAAAGCATGCGCGTAGAGCAGGTGTGGGTGATCACGTAGTCGACCTTCCAGCCCACGCTGTCGAGCTTTGCCCGCGCCTCCTCAAAGTTGCGCTCGTCCGGCAGCTCCTGTGGCCACCAGCTGGAATACGGTATGCGGTATTCCTTATCAACGCTCGTGGCACCGCCCATGGTAAAGATCGTTGAGCCGTCGAGCTCAAAAACCTCGCCGCGCGTCAGGCGCCGTATGGGGGAGGTATCCGACAGACGCTGCGTCAGCCCGCCGTGCCACAGCTCCATGGGTCGCTCCGCCCAGTGATCAAAACGCTCGTGGTTGCCGTCGACGAACAGCAACGTATAGGGGCGCGACTCCAGCCAAGCGATATCGGCGCATTCCTCGGCAGAGAAATCCCACGGAAAGCCAAAGTCGCCGGCGACGATGAGATAGTCGTCGCTCGTCAGGCTATCCCCAAAGTCCCAATCGCGCAGCTTTTGCATGTCGAGGCCGCCATGAATATCGCCCGTCACATAGACCGTCATCGGATCACCACTTCCCTCTTATAACTTTCGAGATCGTGCTCGACCTGCTCGTCGCCCGTGGCATTGACCCACCACGGCCATTTAACGCAACACATCGGCTCGTCTACCTGCGCAAACCAAGCTTTGAGCTCCTCCAAGCTCACCGGGGCGTAGCTGTTGGCGTCCACGCCTACGTCATAGCGCAGCAGTCCCTGCCTGCGGTTGAACTCGTTGTATGCGCCGCCGCAACTGTGGATATGCCCGTGCAAATGCCAGCTGCCGTGCGACATGCCCTGCCAGTCGACCATGGGATAGTGGCTCAGCACGATTTTTTGGCGGTTGATCTTGAGCGCGCAAATGGGCGGCTCGACGATAAAAGCATCCGCTACCGCAGGCTGCGTCCAGTCTTTGTCGTGGTTGCCGGGCAGCAGATGGACGCGCTTGCAGGCAATGCTTTTGCGCAGCTCGTAGGCGTCTTGGACCGTCATCTTAAAGCTAAAGTCACCCAAGATGTAGAGCTCGTCATCCGCAGCAACCTTGCTGTTAATGTTGGCGACCATGGCATCGTTCATCTGCGCAACAGTCGACCAAGGCCTATCGCTAAGCCGTAGCATGTTCTCGTGTCCAAAGTGAGTATCGCCGGTAAACCAGATCACGGGGACCTCCTGTTGCTGCGGGGTATCCATCCCTTAGGGCTTACCCCTCGTTCTTCCATCCAAACGGGTCGAGCACCCAAAAAATCAGATCGAGCACGCCGCCGGTCATCATGGCGCCGGCAAGGGCCATGCAAACGTGCAGAGAGCTGGCACTTCGGAGCACGTCGAACGGCCCCAGAACAGCCAGCAGCGCGACCGCTGCGCCGGCGAGGCACAACGCGAGGCACGGTCCGGCGTCCTTGACGCGCTTCTTTGCGAGATGCTTGGTGTTGTCACTCATTACTATCGAGCTCCTTAGAGGGTCGTTGTTCAAACACATGCCGCCGCGGCAGAATAGGACGGCAGGTTAAGTGTCACACGTCGTGCGGACACAAAATACCGATCACCACCGCTTACCTACCGTTCACGTAGAAGGGACCCGATTTATATGCCCACAGATCTTGATCTCTTCCTCGGTCAGCGAGATCCTTCGATCAAGCTTCCTGAATAGGGGCTGGAAGATGAGACGGATGTCTCTAGGCACAACACCATAACGCCCGATCACCGTTATGGCTTTCGTCTAGAGCTGGGAGACCAGCTTTTTTGTTAGCGATGCTCCCTTTCAATCTCCGGCACTCCAAGAGCGCAGGCCTGTTGTTTTGACTACTTTAGACGAAAGGGTTTCGCTATGAGCACCGACATTATTGTTCGCTTTACCGACAGCTACGAGCAAAAAGTTGGAGACATTAAAAAGATCGTCGGGCTGATGTCCCCCAAATCCATTATCAAAATTATCGACACTCTCGATCTCGATGCCAACCCCCGCAATTCCCGTTTGGGCTCAGTGACCGATGCTATTCAGGCATCCATTCGCGCTGATGAGCTTTCTCCCACGCAAAAGCTCTTCCCTTTTAAATCAAAGGGAATTCTGCTCGCGTCCTCGAGCTACGAGTCCCTTGATCGCGGGCGTTATCGTCTAAGCTTTGCTTCTCACGACGAAGTTGAGGGAATTCTTGACGGCGGCCACAACACACTCGCAATCGGCAGCTACATTCTCAGCGAAGCCGAACATGCACTTGGCAATCGACCTCCCAAAAAGAACGAAGTCACAATATGGGATTCATTCAAGCAAACATGGATGAACCGTCGAACCGATATTGAAGAGTATTTGTCACTTCTCCGTGAAGAAAAAGCAGCCCTCAAAGAGAAAGGCATAAGCACTCTAGACTTCTCGATTCCTGTCGAATTGCTCGTTCCAACCGACCCAAACGATGCGCTCTGCGTTGAGAACTTCCGCACCTCACTTTTGGAAATCTGCGACGCTCGCAACAATAACGCTCAACTCACACAAGGCACCAAGGGCAATCAGGAAGGTCTTTTCGATTCCTTTAAGGCTCTTTATGCCGAAAAATATCCTGAATTTGCAGCCAAAATCAGCTGGAAAACCAACGACGGCAACCCCATTGAATCCAGAAAGCTTGTCGCACTCTCTTGGATCCCGTTATCGCTCATCTCGAGTAACGTCACCTCTGGCGACATCGAAGCGCCACAACTACCCCTAGTCTATAGCGGCAAGGAGAAGTGCCAGGAAAAGTTCTTGCAGCTTATGAGGGATGACCGAGTAAGCAAAGCTGCTGGTTCAGCGCGCCGCGAACTCAAGAATCCGCAAGTTCTCAGCGCACTCAAAGTGGCTACGGACCTTCCCGGTCTATACGATGAAATCTATTCGCGTTTCCCCAAGCACTACAACAAAACAGGAAGCTACGGAAAAATCGGCGCCGTCAAGAGCCTTAAGAATAGTCGCAATGAATACAAAACTCCCTTCTTTGAAAAGGCAACGGATAATCCTGTTCCCGATGGCTTTATCTACCCCCTAGTCTGTGGCCTCCGCGCATTGATGGAAGCAGATGATCAGGGGAAGGTGTATTGGAAAACTGATCCTCACAAGTTCCTCGATAGCCCGGCATTTGAAAATGTCGTCGCTCAATACAGCGGTGTCATTCAGCAATCTGACTACGATCCGCAAAAGGTCGGCAAGGGCGCTATGAGCTACACCGCCGTTGAAAACTCGATGAAGCTCGCAGTTCTTATGGGCTAGCGGATACTTAGGCAAAGCATCGGCGCGCAAGGACGTCATTTATGCCCGACGCACTTGCGCGCTTATTATTAAGCTGGCTATGTAAAACTCCGGTATAGAAATGAACTATTGTCGTTCTTTATCGACCAGTAGTTGGCAAAACTCCCCTACGTCCGTCAGCCAGCTTTGCTGTTCAGCCGTATATGAACCAAATACAGGACGAGGCACAACCAGTTGGAGACTATGCCTGCGCATCGAGTCCGTGTACTCAGTGCTCACTGCCACATCAAGTGTAATCAAATGCTTATTTTCAATTCTATCCGCTTCTTCCAACACTTGGCGCCAGCGCTCTTTAACGGTCGTTTTTGCGCCAAGCATGGTCAGCTTCTCGGCAGGATACAAAGGATTTCTATAAGCCTCAATCGACGGCATAATGAAATCTGGCTTTGATTTGCCCTCAGTATACGGCTGAGCGGAATAACTTATGCCCCATCCCTTAAACAGGTACTCAAGTTGATGCTCGAAAGCAGTTCCCGCGCGCGATTTCCTCCGCTGGAAAGCTGACATCGTGGTCCGCAACACTCCATCAACATCGAGATCGCCTCTTAGATAGGGAGCCAAATCGCGCTCAAGCAGATGCCTCTCGAATACCTTAAAGAGAATCTCTTCTCGCTCATAGCAGTCAAGAAGGCACTTGTCGGGGTTGCTCCTCCAATCAAGCACACCCAAAGTCGAGATGGAATACCTCGTGAATTCAATCCCTTTGGGAAAAGAATCACCGAACTTTTCGACCATTTCATCCAAATACGTAACAGCCGACGTGGGAAGCGAAACTTCGATGCCAATCGCTTCAAGAATGGATGCGGCGATTGAGTCTATTCGCCTGTCATCTGCGGTTGACCGCGAAAAACCACTGTCGTCAACTTCGTTCAAACCGAAAAGCCATCTTAATTGGCACTCGGCATTTGATCCTTGTCTAGCAAATACAATCAGAAGACCATGCTCGTCTGAAGGTGCAATGACCATCAGGTCACCGATTCTCGAGGCTCATATCGCTTCGCTATCGTTGTAATAGAGCCTGTATTCTGTCCTAGTCGGATGCTTCCTGCGCGCGTCGTACCAAGTCGTAAACCCGTGATCAAACAAAGGGTCTGCATCGTCGCAAAGAAATACGAAGGTCGTCGGTATATTTCTTATATCATCGTCGCCAAACAGGGAACGGAGCTCCGCAGTTCCGTTGAATTCATGCTGGTTGCTGCGTTTTCTATCAATATCAACAGCAACGAGTTTCTTCGCAACCGCGCCGTCAAAATAGCTACTCAGAACTCCGTAGTCCATCGAAATACGCTCCCATCATCAGCTTGGCCACTGCTCGCACAGCCGGTACGGTGACAGAATTACCAAATTGATGATATGCCTGCGTATCCGAAACCGGAATAATGAATTGATCGGGGAACCCTTGAAGTCGGGCACATTCACGCGGAGTCAGCTTGCGAGGGTTCTTCCCCTCGCCACGTGAAACAAGAATCTCACTTCCGTCCTTGTGATAGCGTGCTGAAAGCGTCCTTGTCGTGTCATTGGGGCCAACCGTACTATAGCCAAAGCCATTGCCTGCCGCCTGATGCTTTTCCTTATATGCACGCAAATAAGCCCACAGTTTGTCGGAAAGAACGTATCGATCATCAGGAGTATCTTCAAGAATCTCCCCGACGGTGTGCCCACCGCCCCCAAGCTCTAGTTGGTCCCAATCAAAATTAGTTTTTTTCTTAAAGCCAACAATGTAAATGCGCTCACGATGCTGGCAAGTCCAATTCTTGCTATCAAGAACCTTGTAGTGCACATCGTAACCAAGCTCGTCCTTAAGGGTCTGCATAATAATCCTGAAGGTCTTGCCGCGATCGTGACTCGTTAGGTTTTTAACGTTTTCCAGCAGGAAAGCATCAGGTTTTTTGTCGCGAATAATACGAGCTACTTCGAAAAATAATGTCCCCTGCGTCTTGTCTTCAAAGCCAGTAGCACGTCCCATCGATTTTTTCTTTGAAACGCCCGCGAGCGAGAATGGCTGGCACGGAAATCCCGCCAATAAAACGTTAAATTTTGGAATGTCGTCCGAACGAACGTCATGAATGTCCCCAGCTGGCTGATCACCGTAATTCATGCGGTACGTCTTCTGTGCATATTTATCCCACTCACAAGAAAAAACGCACTTGCCACCAAGTTCTTGGAACGGCAAGCGAATGCCACCGATACCAGCAAATAGGTCAATGTAAGTGAAAGGAGCGTCCTCCCGATCACCCTGCGCAAAGGGCGCCTGATAACCTAGGGAGCGTATAAACGTGAGCTCCGTAGCAGATGGACTGGTCTCGCCAGTCTCCCAACGCCGGACGGTTCTATCACCATTAGGTCCCATGCCAAGAGCGGCGGCGAACTCCTTCTGAGTCAGCGCGAGCTCCTTGCGTTTGGCAGTTATCTCTTCCCTAACGTCTTTCATGCTATCCAATCGGAACAAACTACGGACGAACTGTCCGCTAATTGACACAGCGTTATCAAGATTAAACGCGATTCATGGCAGTTGCAACACTTTGTTGCAACGCCTTTCAACGGTAACTTAGATTAACGTGTCGCACGGACAAACAATTGCCCCAACTTGCAACTAACCAACATCAGGCCTGCGTATTCAGTCACAACCTAGAGCTATCAGCAAAGGCGCCATTAACTCGCGTCGTTTGGCAGTTTTAGAGTTCTCTTCTACAAGACCTCTCAGCCGCTGTATATCGAGCCCTCGCCCAAGCACGTCGTTATAGGCATCGATAATTAATGAGGGGTCCTCGCAATCGAGGCAAAGATCAACAAGCGTGCGCTCGGGTTTAGTTACCGGCAGGCCGTCGAGCCAGACGATGTCCTGCTCAGCGATCTCGCGCTTTGCAAAAGAAAGGGATTCGTTTCTCGTATTGATGCGCATGGGCGCGGTCATCCTGTAGGGGGACAGATAGAAATCGCCCATTTGCTGTAGGTTCGCCGCTGTCGTACCGCTCACGGCGATGCCATCCCACTGGCGTTTTCTCTCCCACGCGCAAAGGGAGGGATTGGTGAGTTTCCAAAAAGCGTTGAGCTCGTCAGTGTCTCGGCGCTGCGTGCCCGACATCCGGTAGGCGCCGTGGCATATCCGTTCAAGACGCCCCACGCGGCATGAGTGTGCCAGCGCATCTCGAGAGATGTCCATACGAGCCGCCTGGGCTGTGGTGAACACGCCCTCACTCTCGGAAAGCTCGCTTATCGCCGTTATGTTGCTAAAGTACTTCATGTTGCAATTGTAGGATATTTTCATACTTTTGCAACGTGATTTTGATTCCCTATGACCGGCGTGCTTTGCGTACCCCTTTTCTGCCACCACTTTGTCATCGGCCCACCATCCCCTGCTATCGAGGTCTAATACTTTTCCGCGAAGTGAACGGCTGTTTTTGGACTCCTGAAGTATCCGCATTTTTCGACGGCAAAATCGCAGGATTCTGGCAGTAAAACCGCAGGAAACGGCACCCGGAAAGCGTCGATGTTTCGGGGGTCCGATTTCACTCGTTCACTTCACGGAAAAGTATTAAACCTCGCTGTCGGCCGCCCCAAAGACCTGTCCTCCCCTTCCCCACGCCGCGCAAAACCGGCCTTCCCCTTGCCTGCGCGCCCCGCGTCACGCGCTTCGCCACCCAAAAACTCATCCAACATTAATCTTGGCTCAAGAATCGCTTAATCTATAACCTGCACTATAGAGTTCGACCAAGGGCGGGGCGGCGCCGCGCAACGCAGGCCGCCGAACGCAACGCTCGCGCCCGGGCAGATCGCCTGGCGTCGCGCCCATCGAACGAAAGGACAGGTCATGGACGACCTCGAAAAAGTTGAAACCATCCGCACCAAGTGCAACGTGAGCTACACCGATGCCAAGGCCGCGCTCGACGCCGCCGATGGCAACGTTCTGGACGCCATCATTTGGCTCGAGTCGCAGGGCAAGACCCAGACCACGTCGGCGCACGCCGCCACCGAGTCCGCGCCGGTCGACGAGCCCTCGGCCGAGATGGTCGCCGCGCAGGCCGCCTACGAGAAGTCGAGCGAAAAGACCGATTTCTCCAAGAAGATGGACAGCGTGTGGGAGTACCTCAAAAAGCTCTTCCGCCTGAGCCTGGACACCAAGTTTATCGCCACGCGCCGCGATGCGATAATCCTCAACATTCCCATCCTGATCCCCATCGTCTCCCTGTTTGCCTGGGGCGCCACGATTTGGCTGATGCTGCTTGGCCTGTTCTTTGGCATGCGCTACCGCATCGACAGCGACGGCGACGTGACCGGCAGCATCAACAACCTGATGGATCACGCCGCCGATGCCGCGGACGGCATCAAACAAAATCTGAACGACGACAAGTAATCACAGACGGGGGCACGCATGGCACGGATCCTGATCGTAGAGGACGAGGAGAAAATCGCCCGCTTTGTGACACTCGAGCTGGAGCACGAGGGCTACCAGGTGGAGCACGCCGCCGATGGCCGCACCGCCGTTGACCTGGCGATGGAGCGCGACTACGATCTGATTCTGCTCGATGTGCTGTTGCCGCAGCTCAACGGCATGGAGGTCTTGCGGCGTGTCCGCAAGCACAAGGATGTGCCAGTGATTATGGTCACCGCACGCGATGCCGTGATGGACAAGGTGGCAGGGCTCGATGCCGGCGCCGACGATTACCTGACCAAGCCGTTTGCCATTGAGGAGCTGTTCGCACGGATCCGTGTGGCGCTGAAGCGCTCGGAGGCCGTGCGGGCGGCTTCGGGCGTTGGCGGCGTCGGTGCCGGGACGGGCATGGCGGGCGGCGCGACCGGGAGCGCCGCTGCGATACCCCCGGTCAGCGACTCGACCCAGGCTTCTGCCTCTCCCTCCCCCGCCACGCTCGCCGTGGGCTCGGTCGCGCTCGATCTCGACCGCCGCGAAGTCACGGTCGGCGGCTCGCCCATCGCACTCACGGCCCGCGAGTTCGACGTCCTCGCCCTGCTTATGGCGCATGCCGAGACTGTGCTCACGCGCGAGCGCATCGCGCACGAAGCGCTGGGCTACGAATACGTGGGCGACACCAACAACGTCGACGTACACATCGCGCACCTGCGTGCCAAAATCGAGGACGCCGGCGGTGCCCGCATCATCCAGACCGTGCGCGGGGTGGGCTATGTCTGCCGTGCGTAACGCCGAGGCCAAGCGCGTCACCTCCATCGCCCGCGCCATCAACTGGAGTTATATGTGGCGCCGCCTGATGAGCTACGTCTGGCTCAATCTGCTGCTGATGGTGATTGCGGCGGCGATTCTCGTCTATGGATACAACCAGACGCTGCCCGACAGCGCGTTTACCGCAGGCTGGATTCCCGGCGCCACCGTTCACGGCATGTCGCTGACGCCCGCGCGCGGCTGGGACCTGACAACGCTCACCTATACCGTCGAGCTTGCGCGCACCAGCAAGACCTTCCCCCTCGCGCAGGACCTCGTCACGCTATGGCCTCTCTACCTTGTCGTTGTGGGTTGGCAGGTCATCAGCGTGCTCAACATGCTCGGCGGCGCGAGGCGCGTGCGCCGCACCATGGCGCCGCTCAACGACCTGGCCTTGCGCGTGGACGAGCTCGGCCGCATGCAGCTCTCCGGCGGCAAGATGGAAACGCTGGAGCAGGCCATCGAGCGCGCAAGCGTCGACTCGCCGAGCGTCACCACCGGCGACGCCGACCTGGCAAGCATCGAGGTCGCACTCAACCGCCTGCTGCGCCAGATGCAAGAGGCCAAGCTGCAGCAGATGCGCTTTGTCAACGATGCAAGCCACGAGCTGCGCACGCCCATCGCGGTGATTCAGGGCTACGTAAACATGCTCGACCGCTGGGGCAAAGACGACCCGGACGTGCTGACGGAATCCATCGCGTCCCTTAAAGCCGAAAGCGAGCACATGCAGGAGCTCGTGGAGCAGCTGCTGTTTTTGGCGCGCGGCGATGCCGGGCGCACGGTCCTGCGGCGCGCGAATACCAACCTGGCCGCATTGGTCGGCGAGGTATGCGAGGAATCGCAGATGATCGATACCGAGCACACGTATCGGCTGGCGTACGACACCACGCTTGCCAACGACCCGCGCTGCGACGCATCTGTCGACGTGGCGCTCGTGAAGCAGGCTCTGCGCGTGATCGTGCAAAACGCTGCCAAGTACTCGGGTGCGGGAACGACCGTCACGTTTGGCATAACGCCCGATGCGGGCACGGGTGCGATCGACATAAGTGTTGAGGACGAGGGCATCGGCATGAACCAGGAATCCGCAGCTCACGCGTTTGAACGGTTCTACCGCGCCGACAACGCACGCGATGCCGGCGCGCAGGGCTCGGGTCTGGGGCTCGCCATCGCCAAGTGGATCGTCGATAGCCATGGCGGCGTCATTGGCCTGACCTCAGTCGAGGGCGTCGGCAGCCGCTTTACGATTCGCCTGCCGCGGTAGGGGCGTCTCTCACGAATCGAAGGTGAATGGTTTTCCGCGAAGTGAACGACCTATTTTGGACCCTCGAAGCATCCGCACTTTTTGGCGCCAAAACCGCAGGAAATACCTGACAAAACCGCAGGAAACGGCGTCTCCAAAGTGTCGATGCTTCGGGGATCCGATTTCACTCGTTCACTTCGCGGGAAACCATTCACCTTCGTTTTACGACAGCCCGTCAGTCACCCTCTCGGCATTAAAAATGGGGTAAGGCCACGTGGCCTTACCCCATTTTTCGCTAGCTATAGCAGCTTGTGCGCTACTCGCGGCACAGGTGCACGGCGAAGCCGGCGAACTCGCGCTTAAAGTACACGAGTTTGGTGCCGCCGTCGGGCAGCAGCACGCGCGACTCCTCGTTAACCTCGAGCCCGCGCTCGGCAAACCACTTCTCGGCCGCATCGATGTCGTTGACGGCAAAGCCAATGTGGCCCTTGGCGCCACGACCGTTCTGCTTCATGATCTCGACCAGCGAATCGTTAAAGTACGAAACGGGGGTCTCGATAACGGGCAGGCCCATCATCGTCGAGAACAGCTCCGCGATCTCCAAGGCGTCTGCCGGGTCGGCAGCGTTAATGCCCACATGGGCAACGCGCATGTCAAAGAGCTCGACCGGATTGGCGTTCTGCTCACTCATACAGTCAGCGCCTACTGAGCCATGACGTCGAGAACGGCCTTCTCAGCAGCGACGCGGTTCATGCCGGTCATGAAGGGCACGCCACTCACGTACGGGCAGGTGAGGCCCTCGGGGGCAACGGTGGTGGCGATCAGCAGGTCGGCGCCCTCGTCGCAGTAGTCCTTGGCCTCGGAGATGGCGCACTGCACAATCTCATACTTGCCGGCGTAACCGTTGGCGTCGAGCAGGGTGGCGACCTTCTGGGCAACGAGCGTGGAAGTAGCAGCGCCAGCACCGCAAGCCAAAACGATCTTCTTCATAGGTAATGTCTCCCTTCATGGTTTACTTTAGGTAAGTGTACCGCAGCGAGCGATGGCACTCGGCCTCGATGAGCTTTTATGCCAGTTTGCTTTCGCGCTGCGTATAATACATCTAGTACATGTTGTCATACCGCTCGCTTTATGAGCGACTAAGGACCCTAATATGCCCGATTCTCGCACACTCTGGACCGCCGTCGTTATCATCTGCATCGCCGTGTCGGTGTTCTTTAGCGTCAAAAAACGCACCACGTTTAAACGCCTGCAGCAGCTCATGGCCGCCAAGCAGTGGGACGAGTTCGATCGTTTGCTCGACGGCAAACTCACCAGCATGCTGTACCCGCGCTACAACCGCGACTACCTGCGCCTGAACTCCTATCTGCTGCGCGAGGACCATAAGCGCGCCGACGAGATGTTCGACCTGCTGCTGGGACTCAACCTGCCCAAGATGCAGCGTGTCGACCTGGTCATTAAGGCCTTTAACTACTACGTTGGCCAGGAGGACCGCAAAAAGTCCAAGGAGCTGCTGCACGAGATCAAGGGCTTTGAGGGCGGTCAGGCCGAGGCAGTCGCACACGAGTGCCAGCTGATGTACGACACGATGATCCTCAAGCGCCACAACGATATTCCCGAGCTGGAGCGCATGCTCAAGGAGGCCGGTGACGACAAGGTCAAGAGCTGCCGCCTGGAATACCTGCTGGCCCTGCAGTACCAAAACAAGGGTGACGAAGCCAAGTTCCAGGAGTTCCTGGAGAAGTCGGGCCAACACTCGATGGCCGTCAACGCGTAACGGACGGCTTGTGCTAGACTTCTAGTCTCACGGGGGCGTGGCGGAATTGGCATACGCAGGAGACTTAAAATCTCTCGCCGCAAGGATTGTGGGTTCGAGTCCCACCGCCCCTACCATATGGAGCTTTCGGGCCCGTGTCCCCCAGGGATGCGGGCCCGTTTTATTTGGACGCCGGTGGGACTCGAACCCGCGAGGGGGCGAGCGTCAAGCGGACGCGCAGCGTCCGCAGCGAGCCGGCGAGGGCGCCGGCAGGCGACCGAAGCCGGTGCGGATTTGCGCAGCAAATACGCGGACGTCCCACCGCCCCTACCATATGGAGCTTTCGAGCCCGTGTCCCCAAGGGATGCGGGCTCGTTTCTTTTGGACGCCGGTGGGGCTCTAAGCTGCGGTGGAATAGATCCTGTTTATACCGTTTACCAGCTTATTTAGGAACTATTTCACCGCAGCTTATTTAGAGGGTGCTGAGAGCGGGGGTCCAGGCGATGGTGGGGGTCGCACCGTCGAGAACCTCGTTGATGGTGGCAGCCATGCCGGCGAGTAGGCTGTTCTCGCTTACAGTGAGCGTCTTGTAGCCGCCGGCTCGCATGAGCTCGCGGATCACCACGGCGCCCGCCAAGATCACGCCCGCGCGTTTGGGCTGTACACCCGGTAGAGCGGCGATGCCGTCCGCATCCAACACAGACATGCGCTCGATAGCGGCCGAAACCTGATCCAGCGAAAGCTCGCGCAGGTGCACAAAGCTCGAATCGTACGGTTCCAGCTTATGAACGAGCGCCACGAGCGTGGTGACGGTGCCGCCCACGGCGACCAGGCGTTCGGCGCGCTCAAAGTCGCTGGGCAGGCCTTCAAAATAGGCGGCGAACTGCTCACCTGCCCACGCGGCAGCGGCAGCAAGCTCGCCGTCCGCAGGCGGCAGCGCCGAGAAGAACCGCTCCGTCACGCGGCGACAACCGATGTCCAGCGAACGCGTGCCCTCCAGCGCAAAGACCCCACGCTCCGGCGCATAGACGCCCGTCGCGAGCTCCGTGGATCCGCCGCCCGAATCGGCAACAATGATGCGCTCGCCAGCAAAGTCGTGCGCCACGCCAAAAAACGTCAGGCGTGCCTCGACCTCGCCCGGAATCACCTGTGGCTCAAGCCCCAGATCGCGCAGGCCGTCCAGCAGCAGCGCGGCATTGGACGCATCGCGCGCGGCGCTCGTGCATGTGGTGCAGATGCACGCGGCCCCAAAGGCACGGGCCTCGTCCACAAACATTCGGCATGCGGCGAGCACGCGTTCAACGGCCGCCTCGCAAAAGCACCCCGTCGCGTCCACACCCTCGCCCAAGTCGGTAATCTCGGTATGCTTGGACGATTCCACGATCGCCCCGCCCTCGACCTGGGCCAACACCAGTCGCGACGACACCGTTCCCAGGTCAATCGCCGCCACCTTATATCGTTTGTCGCAATGCGTCATTGCAGGCTCCCCTCCGGGCGCTATTTGCCGTTGGACACGACCGTCTGGCCCTCGACGCCGTTAAATCCAAACAGCATATCGAGCGTCTGGATGTACCACGGCGCGTCCTTGCCGACCTCTTCGATCTCTTTGGCGACTTCGCTGGCCTTCTTGGCGTTCGAGGACTTTTTGCTCGACGACGAGTCCGAATCGTCGTCCAGGCCCAGCACGTCAATCTTGGTCTCGCCGGGCATCACCAGGCCCAGGTCCTCGGTCGCCGCGTCCTTAATGCCCTCCTCCGAGAGCAGTTTGTCGACGCTTTTCTGCAGCTCGTCGTTGTACTGCTGGCGAATCTCGACCTGCTTGGCCAAGATATCGCTCGAGCGTTTGGCAACGTAGAGGTCGCGCACGGGAAAGTACAGGCTCACGAGCACCAGGGCGACGACAATACCGATAAACAGCCCTCGCTGAGGACCGTGGGTAAAGTCGTAAATTGCCTTGACCGCTGCGTTGTCGTTGGCGTAGTGCATAAAGTCCGAGCCGGAAAGACGGCTTGAGGGACGGCGCGGCTTGTCGGACGCCTGGGTCGAAGGGCGCGACGCATGCTTGGAACGCGATGGGCGCACCGGACTATCCGAGGAACTATTTGGCTGAGCATTGGGATGCGAAGTCGCCGGCGAGCTATACCTGGAGCGATCAGCACCAGCATAACCAGACCCGCCAAGCTGTGCGGTACGCGCACGACGAGGCGACGGCTCACGCGAACCGGCGGAATAGTACCTGTTGTCGTAAATCTGATCCATGTGCGCCTTGTGCGGTTGAGGTTTGTTTGCGCTAAGTCCTTTAGTTATAGCACGAGCGCCCGCACCGCCTTCGCCAGCCTTTGCTCGACATAAAAAAGGCGCTGAGCCGTATGGCCCAGCGCCCATAGTTCTTTGCGACATCCAGCCAAGGCGGGGAGGAACCGAGTCAGCCTCCCCCTCGCCAAATTCGCCCGTTTAGCGAATGTTGTAGAACGCGGCCTTACCGGCGTAGCGCGCGCTGCCCTCGAGCTCGTCCTCGATGCGGATGAGCTGGTTGTACTTGGCAATACGGTCGCTGCGGCACGGGGCGCCCGACTTGATCTGGCCGGCGTTAACACCCACGACCAGGTCAGCGATGGTGGAATCCTCGGTCTCGCCGGAACGGTGGCTCACGATGCAGGCGCAGCCGGCCTCCTTGGCGGTCTCGATGGCCTCGAGCGACTCGGTGAGCGTACCGATCTGGTTGACCTTGACCAGAATCGCGTTGGCAGCGCCCAGCTCGATGCCCTTCTTGAGGCGCTCGGTGTTGGTAACGAACAGGTCGTCGCCCACCAGCTGCACCTTGTTGCCGATGCGACGGGTCAGCTCGACCCAGCCATCCCAGTCCTCCTCGGCCATGCCGTCCTCGATGGAGATAATGGGGTAGGTGTCGACGAGCTTCTCCCAGTAATCGACCATCTGGGCGCTCGTGTACTCAACACCCTCGCCCTTGAGCTCGTACATACCGGTCTCGGCGTTGTAGAACTCGGTCGAGGCCGGATCCATGGCGTACATGAAGTCGACGCCGGGCTTAAAGCCAGCCTTCTCGACGGCCTTGGTAATGTACTCGAACGGCTCGGCATTGGTCTTGAGGTTGGGCGCGAAGCCGCCCTCGTCGCCCACGCCGCCGCCAAGGCCGGCCTCGTGCAGCACGCCCTTGAGGGTGTGGTAGACCTCGGCGCACCAGCGCAGGCCCTCGGCAAAGCTCGGAGCACCCACGGGCATGATCATGAACTCCTGGAAGTCAACGTTGTTGTCGGCATGCATGCCACCGTTGAGGATGTTCATCATGGGCGTGGGCAGCAGGTGAGCGTTGACGCCGCCCAGGTACTGGTACAGCGAAAGACCCGCCGACTCTGCCGCAGCGCGGGCAACGGCCAGCGACACGCCCAAGATGGCGTTAGCGCCGAGCTTGGTCTTGTTGGGCGTACCGTCGGCGGCGATCAGCGCGGCATCGACGGCACGCTGGTCGAAGGCATCGAGGCCCACGACGGCATCGGCGCACTCGTTGTTGACGTGCTCGACGGCCTGCGAGACGCCCTTGCCCAGATAGCGACCTTTGTCGCCGTCGCGCAACTCGCATGCCTCAAAGGCGCCGGTCGAAGCGCCCGAAGGCACCATCGCGCGACCGAAGCTGCCGTCCTCGAGCACGACCTCGACCTCTACGGTGGGGTTGCCGCGGCTGTCGAGCACCTCGCGACCGTAGACATCCAAAATGTCACTCATGTTGTCTCCCTCTCACTTGGAAACGGTTGATGCAAGCGACTGGCCGACTGTGCACCATTGGTGCGCCTCCGTAAGTTAGCCATATCGCACTTTTTGCATTATGCCCTAAGTTAGCCGAGGGATACATATGAATTGGAGAAATCATTCTTTGGGGCGCTTGTTTTTGCACCGAGCATTCATCTCTAGAGGTCGCCCCCCCCCATTAAATTCTTCTATCGGCATACCGTCTTTACCTGGCTTGCGAATGAAAGAGCCAATAATGTGCTTTTACATCGTTCAAAGTTCTGGATATCGTGCAATTCTAAGGGTCTGAAGTTCTGGATATCGTGCATAATCAGGTTATAAAAGTTCTGGATATCGTGTACGAGGTAGCCATGCTTAAACGAAAAGCCTATGACAAACTACTAAAATGGAAGCATGAAAGCGCTGGTAAAACAGCACTTCTTATTGAAGGAGCCCGCCGCGTCGGCAAGAGCACGCTTGCCCGCACGTTTGGAGAAACCGAATACAAGTCCTGCCTTGTCATTGATTTCTTTCAAGCACCTGCCGAAGTTAAGCAATATTTTGAGGACTATCGCACTGACTTCGACTCGCTCTTCCTCTATCTCTCGGTTTTCTATAACGTCAAACTCTATGAACACGAGACGCTTATCGTCTTTGACGAGGTCCAGATGTACCCGCAAGCACGCGGACTCATCAAGTATCTCGTTGCAGACGGACGTTACGACTACATCGAAACTGGATCCCTGCTCAGCATCAAGCAGAACATTAAAGATATCGTCATCCCATCCGAGGAAGAGTCTCTGGAACTTGAGCCCCTCGACTTTGAGGAGTTTCTTTGGGGCATGGACGAAAAGGGGCTGGCCGATCTCATTCGCATGAGTTTTAACAAGATGAAGCCGCTCCCCGATGCCCTACATCGCAGAGCGCTCTCCCTTATGCGCGAATACATGCTCGTAGGCGGCATGCCTGAGCCGGTATCCATCTATGTTGAACAGCGCGCTTTTGCGCCCGTCGACGCTTCGAAGCGCCGAATCGTCCAGCTCTATCGCAACGATATCTCTCGTTTTGCAACCGGTTACGAATTCAAAGTCGTCTCCGTACTCGATGGCATCCCGGGTCAGCTCTCTAGGCACGAAAAACGATTCAAGCTTTCCTCACTTGATAAAAACGCACGCATGCGCACCTACGAAGAAGCCTTCTTTTGGCTGGCAGACGCGCGAATTGCCAATATCTGCTATGCCGCAAGCGAACCGAGCGTGGGCCTTTCACTCAGCATGGAGCAAACGGCCCTCAAGTGCTACATGGCGGACACCGGCCTGCTTGTAACGCTTGCCTTCTCTGACAACAACGATACCGATGAAGACGTTTACAGGGCCGTGCTTCGCGGCGACATCGGATTGAACGAAGGAATGCTTACCGAAAACTACGTTGCCCAATCTCTAAAGGCCAATGGATACAGACTCTTCTTTTATTCCCAAAGCGGAAAGAAGGAGGGGGAGGAGCGCATGGAAATCGACTTCCTCGTTACCCGACCCTATGTCAATGCCGCCGGAAAGCCGCGCATCAGCCCCATCGAAGTTAAGTCGCCACGCAGATACGGAACCATCTCCCTCGACCGATTCCGCGCGCGCTTTAACAAGAAGATTGGGATGGCTTACGTGTTGCACCCTAAACAACTCGAGTGGGATGCCGAAGCACAGCTGGCACATCTTCCGTTGTATATGGCTTTTTGCTTGTAGAGACCTCTCTACGAATGGATGCCGTGAGAGACGCAGGCCTCACTCGCTTGCTTTTGCTTGGTCCCACAGGTCGTTGAGTTGAGCGGTTGAGCAGGCGGCGAGGTCATCGCCCGCCTCGTGCACGGCGGCCTCCATCGCAGCCCAGCGACGGCGGAACTTTGCCGTGCTGGCGCGAAGGGCGCTCTCGGCGTCGATTCCTTCTTTGCGCGCAACGTTGACTAGGGCAAAGAGCAGGTCGCCAAACTCCATCTCGCGCTCGGGCGAGCCGGGCTCCTCGGCCTCAAACTCGGCACGCTCCTCAGCTACCTCGTCCCACACATCCTGGACCGTCTCCCACTCAAAGCCCACGGCAGCCGCCTTGCGCGACACCTTCTGCGCCTGCATCAGCGCCGGCAGATGCGTGGGCACGCCGTCGAGCAGACCCTCGGGCGCAGCTTCGCCCGCTGCCACGGCCTTGTCCTTGGCAACCTTCTCGGCAAGCTTGACCTCATCCCAAATCTTGAGCACCTCGTCGGAGCTCTCGGCGTCCGCATCGCCAAACACGTGTGGGTGGCGGTGGATGAGCTTGGCGTCGATATCGCGCGCCACGTCGGCCAGCGTAAACTCGCCGGCGTCCGCCGCAATCTGCGCATGCAGTACTACCTGCATGAGCACGTCGCCGAGCTCCTCGCGCAGATGCGTGGCATCATCGGCCTCGATGCAATCGAGCGCCTCGTAGGCTTCCTCGATCATGTTCTTGCCGATGCTCTGATGCGTCTGCTCGCGATCCCACGGGCAGCCATCGGGCTGACGCAGACGCCAGATAGTCTGCACCAGATGCTGCAGCTCGGCCGACGCGTCGACCAGCGTGGACAGGTCGCGCGAACCCTCGGCATTTTGCTGAGCCATGTGCTGCGCCATAGTTATTCCTCCTCCAGGACCACGTGACGGAACACGCCGCCCTCGTAGATGCCGTAGCTATGCGTACCGTCCTTGGGAATGCTCACGCTGCCGGGATTGAAGAGCCACAGGCCCGGGTGCGCGGCGCTCTCCTCGTTGACCTTGATGTGCGTATGGCCGTAGACGAGCGCGGAGCCCTCGGGCAGCGCGGGCGCGTGGTCGACGCTGTTGTGCATGCCGGCGCCAAAGACGTGGCCGTGCGTCAGGAACAGCTCACGGCCGGTCTCGTCAAACAGCGTGGCGTAGTCGGCCATGACCGGGAAATCGAGCACCATCTGGTCGACCTCGGCGTCACAGTTGCCGCGCACCGCGATGATGCGGTCGGCCAGGGCATTGAGCAGCGGAATCACACGCTTGGGAGCGTAATCGCGCGGCAGGTCGTTACGCGGACCGTGATAGAGCAGGTCGCCCAGCAGGACGATGCGGTCGGGCTGCTCGGACTCGATGGCGGCGACCAGGCGCTCAGTCCAATATGCCGAACCGTGGATGTCGGAAGCGATGAGGTATTTCATGGGGAGATCCTTTCGGGATGGAGTTGACGGAGCCGGTCGCGGCGCGCCGCACGATCTTGTTATTCAAATCGCAGCGCCGCGCTCTGGGCCGCCTGCATCACGCGCTGGAGCGGTACGTCGTGCTCACGGGCAAGACGGGCGCAGTCTTCGTACTCGGGCGCCGCGCGCTCGCTGCCGTCGGGCAGGGTGGCCACCTTGACGGACACCTCGCCCCATGGCGTCGCTACGCGCTCAAAGCGGCGTGGCAGGCAAACGCGCTCCATAACCTGGCGGCGGATGGCATTGGTCGTGGTTTCCAAAAAGATGATCGTCTGCAGGCGATCGATATCCTCGTGAGCGCAGATTACCTGCAGCTGCCAGCCGGGGCGGCCTTTCTTGCAATAGATGGGCAGCCAGTGCACCTCGCGGGCGCCGGCCTCGCGCAGGCGGTCGGCGGCGTAGGCGAGCACCTCGGGCGACGCGTCGTCGATGTCGCATTCCAGCTTGACGATGGTCTCGGGCGCATCAGTCTCGCGGGACAGCGGGGATTTGCTATCGCGTGGCATACGGTCCGGCTCCTTTCCGCGCGGGCTCGTTTTGTTCACCCAAACGCTAGCACATCGCGGGCGGCGTGGATGTGGCGGAGCGCGATGAGCGCGATTTTCCCTGTCCGCAAGAAACCGGCACCCCGGCGCGCTCGTCGCATCGAGGGCCGCGCCGTTACAATGGAGCGGATTCGCTTGACGCAAAGGAGCCGCCATGCCTGCTTGCCCGCTGGTCGATTGCCATACCCACACCTCGTTCTCGGACGGACACGCCTCGTTTGAGGACAACGTTCGCGCCGCTGCTGCAGCCGGTTGCCGTGCCATGGTCTCGACCGATCACCTTACCCTGCCTGCCAGCATGGATTCCAATTGCGAAGTGCAGGTTGTCGAGGGCAACCTGCCGGCACATCGTCTGGCTTTCGAGGATGCCCGCAAGCTTACCGCGCAGATCGCGCCGGAGCTCGAGCTTATCTATGGCTTTGAGTGCGATTGGTACGAAGGCTGCGAGCCTTTGGTTGAGCGCTGGTCCGAAGGCGCCGTCGTGCGCCTGGGCAGCGTACATTGGATTGGCAACCCCGGCGATATCATGGCCGGTGCCGCGGGTGCGGCGGGAACGGAAAACGTCGCTCGCCCCGATACACCCGATTCGCGCTGCGGCTGGATCGATGATGACACCAACCTGCATGTTTGGGAAAACCTGGGCGTGCGCGGCGTGTGGGAGCGCTATGTCGATGACTGGTGCCGTGCTTGCGAAAGCTCACTCAACTTTGACGTAATGGCCCATCCCGACCTGGTCATGCGCTTTTCGAAGGAAGGCTTTGCGCCCGACTTTGACCCGGCGCCGCTTTGGGAGCAGATGGCCGAATGCGCCCACGATACGGGTCGCCGTGTCGAAGTCTCGACCGCCGCGCCGCGCAAGGGCCTCGACGACTATTACCCCTCGACGGGGCTGTTGCGTTGCTTCGCCCACGCCGAGGTACCCATCGCCTTTGGCTCGGACGCACACCGCGCCTGCGACATCTGCTGGAACATCCGCGAGGCCCAGGCCCACGCCTACGACTGTAGCTATCGAACCTTCGACATCCCCCACCTCACCGGAGAATGGGAGCCCACGCCCCTCGCCTAAGACTAGTCGTTGGGGACACTCTTCACAAATGACCCCTTGGGGACGGAGGAAAACAGGTCGTTTTGCTCACCACCGACGCCCGTGCAACACCGCCCGCCAAAAAGAACGCCCGTTTACTACGATGAACCGCAAACCTCCGACCATTGGCTTAATGCGGAAAATAAAACCGCAGGTAGAAGCGTTGACGATTTGCTCAAAACCGACATGTGGTCAGCAGATCCAGTTTCATCGTAGTAATTGGGCATGTTATTTGGCAGCGTCGGCAAAGACTGTCCCAAACGACTAGTCGTTTAAGAACGTCCCCAATGACTACCCAATGACTAGTGGCGGCGGGCGTTGAGTTCGCCGGCCAGCTCGTCGAGGGTGATGCCGTAGCGCTCGAGCGTCACGAGCAGGTGGTAGACCAGGTCGCCGGCCTCGTAGCGGATGTGATCGTGATCGTTATCCTTGCAGGCCATGATCACCTCGCTCGCCTCCTCGGCAAGCTTCTTGAGCAGCTCGTCCTCGACGTCGGTCAACAGACGAGCGGTGTAGCTCTCCTGCGGCGATGCGTCGCGACGGCCGTGAATCACCTCGGCGAGCCCCGTCAGCGTCTCACCGATATTTCCATCCTGAACGTTTGCGGTGCGCACACCCATAGTTCAATCCTTTCTGGTTGGCCAAGCGCCTAGTCGAGCGCCCGTCCTACGCGAGTTTCTTAAAGAAGCAGGTACGGTTGCCGGTGTGGCAGGCCGGACCCGGCGAGTCAACCTTGACCAGCAGCGTATCGCTATCGCAGTCGGCCCAGAGCTCCTTGACCGCTTGCATATTGCCGCTCGTCGCGCCCTTGTTCCAGAGCTCCTGGCGACTGCGGCTCCAAAACCACGTGGTCCCGGTCTTGAGCGTCAGCCCCACCGACTCCTCGTTCATCCAAGCAACCATAAGCACCTCACCGGTGTCATACTGCTGAACCACACAAGGAATCAGCCCCTTGGCGTCATATGTAAGCTTTGAAGGATCGGTTATCTCTTCCATTTCTCTCCCCAAATTCAAACCCCACAGGTCGGCGAGGGTTGTCCAGGTACCGCAGGTTGCCGCGAAAGAGGAGCGACGCGTACTTTGGTACGCGAGCGACGGTTTGAGCGGCAAGATGCGGTGCCTGGGCAAGCCGCAGCGCAGCCCGCAGCACTAGAAGTCCAACCTCACAGGGATGCCTTGTGACGCCATATACTCTTTGACTTCGCGAATGCTGAAGGTCCCAAAGTGAAAGACGCTGGCCGCCAGCACGGCATCGGCTTCGCCCTCGATCACGCCCTCGGCAAAATGCTCGAGCGTGCCCACGCCGCCGCTCGCAATAACGGGAATCGGCACCGCGCGCGCCACGGCACGGGTGAGTGCCAGGTCAAAGCCGGCCTTGGTGCCGTCGCGATCCATACTGGTCAGCAAGATCTCGCCGGCGCCGCGACGAGCCGCCTCCTCGGCCCACGCCACCGCGTCGATGCCCGTGGCGTTGCGGCCGCCCGCCGTGAAGACCTCCCACTTGTCGGCGTCCGGCTCGCCGGGCAGGCCCACGCGCTTGGCATCGATCGCCACGACCACGGCCTGACTGCCAAACGCCGCGGCAGTCTGGCTGATCAGCGACGGGTCGCGCACGGCCGCCGAGTTGAGCGACACCTTGTCAGCACCGGCGGCAACCATGGTGTGCATGCCTGCCAGGTCGCGAAAGCCGCCGCCCACGGTATAGGGAATGGCGAGCTCCTCGGCCGCATGCGCCGCCATCTCGATAGTCGTCGCACGGTTATCGCTCGTGGCGGTAATGTCCAGGAAGACGACCTCGTCCGCACCCTCGCGGTCGTAGGCGCGCGCCAGCTCCACCGGATCGCCCGCATCGCGCAAGCTCACAAAGTTGACGCCCTTGACCACACGACCGTCCTTGACGTCCAGGCAGGGAATCACACGTTTGGTAAGCATGGGCTACTCCTCCCCTCGGGCGGCGGCCAGCGCCTGTACCAGCGTAAAGTTGCCCTCGTAGAGCGCGCGACCGGTAATGGCACCTTCAATCGCGCCCTCACCCACCGCGGCCAGCGCACGGATGTCGTCGAGCGTCGAGATGCCGCCCGAAGCCACGACGGGAAAGCCCGCGACCTCGGCCACATGGCGATACGCCGCCACATCGATGCCCGTCTGCATGCCATCGCGCGCGATGTCGGTATACACCAGATGTTTAAAGCCCAGTTCGGTGAGCTGCGCCACGGCATCGTCGAGCGCCACGTCCGCGCCGTCGCGCCAGCCATTCACCTTGACCTGGCCGTCGCGAGCGGCGATGTCGGCCACGAGCAGCTCGCCAAAGCCTTCGGCCGCCACCTCGGCAAAACCCGGCTCGGTCACCAGCACGGTGCCCAGTGCGATGCGGCGTGCGCCGTAGCCTGCCAACTCGTCGATGCGTGCGAGCGAGCGGACGCCGCCGCCCACGTCCACGGATAGACCGTCGACACCGCAGATGGCCTTGATCGCCGCCGAATTGGCAGCGCATGTGTCCTCATCCTCGCCAAAGGCAGAGGACAAATCGACGACGTGCACCCAGCTCGCGCCCTGCTCGGCAAACGAGCGGGCAACGGCCACGGGGTCGTCGGAATATACCTTGCAGCGGCTCCGGTCGCCGCGCTCCAGGCGCACGACCTTGCCGCCGATCAAATCGATTGCGGGAAACAGAATCATCTGCCGACCTCCTCGACGATGTTCACGAAGTTCTTAAGAATGCGCTGACCCAGCGCGGAGGATTTCTCGGGATGGAACTGGCAGCCCCACACGTTGCCATGGCGCGCGATGCACGGGAAGCTCCGCGTGTAGTGCGTGCGTGCCAGAACATCGGCGGCATCGGCATCGTCGGCCACCGCGTAGCTGTGGGTGAAGTACATATTGGCGCCCTCGGCAAAACCGGCGAGCAGCGGATCGGCCGCGCCGGCAGGCGTCATGTGCACCTGATCCCAACCCACGTGCGGAACCTTCAGACGGCTCGACTCCAGGCGCGCGCACGAGCCGCGCATGATGCCCAGGCCACCGACCCAGGGGCCACCGGCCTGCTCGGAGGTGTTGCCGTCGGCAACCGCGCCTTCGTCCGCAGGCACGCCCTCGTTGCCGCGCTCAAAAAATAGCTGAAGGCCCAGGCAGATGCCGAGCAGCGGAGTTCCAGCGGCGACAGCGTCGAGTACCGCGTCCGCCTCGCCGCTCTCGCGCATAAAGGCGATCGCGTCACAGAACGCGCCCACGCCCGGGATGACCAGGCCGTCGGCGTTGCGAATCTGCTCCTGATCGTCCGACGTGCAGGCGGCGGCGCCGGCGCGCGCAAGCCCGCGCACAACGCTCGACAAGTTGCCCTTGTGGTAGTCGACCACCACAATCTTCGGTTCGCCCACGCGACCCTCCTCTTCCCATCATCCAAAACCACCACAAAGGGGACAGGCACCTTTGTGGTGGTTTTTGCCTTTGTGGCGGTTACAGCGAGCCCTTGGTGCTGGGGATGCCCTGCACGCGAGGATCGAGCTCGCAGGCGTGACGCATCGTGCGGCCCACGGCCTTAAAGGCGGCCTCGATAATGTGATGCGAGTTGCCGCCTGCCAGCTCGCGCACGTGCAGCGTGAGCTTGGCATCGCGCGCAAAGGCGTAGAAGAACTCAACGGCTAGCTCGGTATCGAAGCTGCCCACGCGCTCGGTCGGCACGGGCAGCTCGCAGTATGCCTGCCCGCGGCCCGAGATATCCACGGCGGCCATCACGAGCGTCTCGTCCATGGCAATCGCCGCGTCGGCAAAGCGCGTAATTCCCGCCTTGTCGCCCAGCGCTTGGCAAAACGCCTCTCCCAGCACAATGCCCGTGTCCTCGACGGTATGGTGCGCGTCGACCTCAATGTCGCCTACCGCATGCACCGTCAAATCGAACAGGCCGTGGCGACCAAAGGCGTTGAGCATGTGGTCAAAAAACGGCACGCCGGTCGAGATATCGCACGTACCGGTTCCATCCAGGTCGAGCTTGACGACAATATCGGTCTCCCCCGTCTTGCGGGTCACCTCGGCATAACGGCCCATCTACATCTCCTCCTTCACCAGCGCGGCAAATGCAGCCAGTACCTCGTCGTTTTCCTGCGGGGTGCCCACGGTAATGCGCAGACAGTCCGCAAGGCCCGGCGCATAGCTAAAGTCGCGCACCAAAATCGAATACTCGTCGCGCAGGCGCTCACGCACGCGCGTGGCATGCGGCGTGCGTACGAGCACAAAGTTCGCCACGCTCGGCCATGTCTCCACGGGCAGGACCTCGGCAGCCATTGCGCGCAAGGCACACAGCTCGCGCTCGCGCTCGGATGCAACCTGTGCCACCACGGGCGCGTACGCATCGCGGGCACGCACGCAGGCAAGCGCTGCCGCCTGACTCAGTACGTTGACCGAATAGATCTGGCGAATCGCCGCGAACACATCGATGACCTCGGGCGCCGCAATCACATAGCCCAGACGCGTGCCGGCGGCGCCAAACGCCTTGGACAGCGTATGCAGAATCACCAGGTTGGGATGCTCGGCAATAAGCCCCTGCGCCGTGGTGGCCGCGCCAAACGAATCGTCGGCAAACTCAACGTAGGCCTCGTCGACCATGACTATGCCGGGGCACGCATCGCACAGCGCCGCGACAAAGTCGAGCGGCGCCACATCACCCGTGGGATTGTTGGGCGAGGTCACGATTGCCAGGTTGCACTCCGGCGCCGCCGCGAGCACAGCAGCTTGGTCGAGCTCAAAGGTCGCCGGGTCGCGCCAAACGTCGCGCACCTCGGTCTGGCACAGAGACGCAAAGAAGGCATACTCGCTAAAGCACGGCGGGCAGTTGAGCAGAGTCCTCCCCGCGCCGCCAAACGCCAGCAGATAGTTATAGAGCAGCTCGTCACCGCCGTTGCCCACGCAGATGTTCTCGCGCGTCACGCCATGCCAGGCAGCAAGCTCGTCGCGCAGATCGTTGGACATGGAATCGGGATAGCGGTTGAGCGGTGTGGCAGCCAGGGCGGCGTCGACCGCCTCGCGCACGCCGGCCGGCACGGGATAGGTGTTCTCGTTGGCCGATAGGTTGATGCGCGTAGGCGTAAAGTTAGGATCGTAGGGCTCAATACCGGCCAGGTAAGGCTGGACGAGCCCCTTCATGCGGGGCGTCAGCTCGGCCATATTAGGCCTCCTCGCCGGTCGCGCCAGCGGCACCACCCGCAGCCGCCAGGCTCACACCCTCGGCAACCGTCGTCACGGCGTCGCCCGGCCAGGCGACCTTGGTCAGGTCGGCCGCGGCCAGCGACTCGGCACTCACGGCATCCTCGCCCTGTTCCAACACGCGGCGACGCAGAGCGGCCGAAAGCGCGTGCGCCCACAGGCCCTCGGCCTCGGCCAGGCGCTGCGTAGCGGGAGCGTCCGAGAGCAGGCCCTCGGGCGTATAGCAAATGACGCTCGAGCGCTTGACGAACTCTTCCACCGAAAGCGGGTTGGAGAACATGGCGGTGCCGCCGGTCGGCAGCGTGTGGTTGGGGCCGGCGACGTAATCGCCGAGCGGCTCGGAACTCCAGGCGCCCACAAAGATGGCGCCGGCGTTGCGGATGCCGCCGAGCAGGCCCATCGCGTCCTTGCAGTGCAGCTCAAGGTGCTCGGGCGCCACGGTGTTCACCGCCTCGACGGCAGCGGCCATGTCGGCGGCCACTACGATGGTGCCCTCGTTATCGAGCGAGGCGCGCGTGATCTCGGCACGCGGGGACTGCGCCACCAGAATGTCGATGCCGGCCTCGACCTCGCGCGCAAACTGCTCGTCGCAGGTCACCAGGTAGCAGGCAGCCAGCGGATCGTGCTCGGCCTGCGCCATCAGGTCGGCAGCGACCACCATGGGCTTGGCCGTGGCATCGGCCAGCACACAGACCTCGGACGGGCCGGCGACCATGTCGATACCCACGTCGCCCGAGACAATCTGCTTGGCCGCGGCAACAAAGGCGCTGCCCGGACCGGTGATTTTGTCGACGCGCGGAATAGTCTCGGTACCGTACGCCAGCGCGGCCACGGCCTGAGCGCCGCCCACCATATAAATCTCGTCCACGCCGCCGAGCTTTGCCGCGGCGAGCGTGTAGGGGCTGATCAGGCCGTCCTTTTGCGGCGGGGTCACCATCACCACGCGCTTAACGCCGGCAACCTTGGCGGGAATGGCGTTCATGAGCACGGTAGAGGGATACTGCGCGCGACCGCCCGGCACATAGATGCCGGCAGCGGCAAGCGGGGTCACCTTAACGCCGAGCATCGTGCCGTCCGGGCGCGTGGTAAACCAGCTCTGCTCGACCTCACGCTGGTGGAACTCGCGAATCTGGCGCGCGGCCTTCTCGAGCGCGGCGACAAAAGCGGGATCGAGGCCTTCGAGCGCGGCATCGATCCGCTCTTGCGGCAGACGGAAGCTCTGCAGCTCAACGCCGTCAAAGCGCCGACAGTAGTCGCGCACCGCGGCATCACCGTTGGCGCGCACGTTGGCCACGATATCACGGGCGGCGTCGACGATGTTTTGCGGCAGCACGCCCTTGCGGTTGAGCTGGTTGGTACCGAGGCGCTCACCGGGAGCAAGCTTGATAGTCTTCATATCGGTATCCCCTATCGGTCGAGGTTGTGTTCGAAAAACGAAAGGCCGGGCGGCGGCGCCAATCGGTCCGCAGCCCGGATATGGGGGCGCCCGTGCGTGCTCGCGCTATTGTGCCGAGCCCGCGACGGGCTCAAAATGCTTGTCCTTAACAGCAGCTGCCAAGCGATCGGCCAAGTTGCGAACACGCGGATCCAAGCGCGCGGCACCTGGGTTGACGAAGAAGCGGGCCGTACAGTCCATAATGCAGCCGGTGATGACCAGGTCGTTGTCGCGCAACGTGGCGCCCGTGGCGGTAATGTCCACGATGCGGTCGGTCATGCCGACGATGGGACCCAGCTCAATATTGCCGTGCAGCGAAACGATGTCGGCATTCACGCCGCACTCGGCATACCAGGCACTCGCGATGCGAGGGTACTTAGTTGCCACGCGAAGCGACCCGCGGCGGGCATAGTTGCGCTCGGCCTGACCGGCGCGCCATGCGGGCTCCGCCTCAATGAAAGTGCACAGGCCATAGCCCAGATCGACCAGCTGCAGCAGGTTGAGGTCGGCCTCGATAAGCGAGTCCCAGCCGCAGATGCCGCAGTCGGCGCCGCCGCAGCCCACAAAGGCGGGCGCGTCGCTGGGGCGCACAATGACAAACTCGATATCGCCGACCGTGCCCTCGCCGGCACGCGTGTCGCGACCGCGCACGATCAGATGACGACCGGGGTCGCGCAGCTCGGAGACGTCTAAGCCCGCTGCCTCGAGCACGTCGAGCGTGTCGGCCTTAAGCGAGCCCTTGGGCACGGCAATGCGCAGCGGACCCTCGGCGCCACGGCCCACGGCATGATCACCATCGGAAGCGGCATCCTCGGCCGAGGTGCGCGCGGCCTCCAGACGCTCGAGCGAAAAGGCAAAGCCCGCCGCCGGCACCTCGATGCCGTCGCCGAACGCGCCGGTAAAGATGGAGTCGTAACGGCCGCCCGAACCGACCGGGTCAGGCAGGCCGCCGGCATAGGCCTTAAAGACCAGGCCCGTGTAGTAATCGAAAGAGTTCATGATGGAGAAGTCGAAGGACAGCACCTGGACGTCCTCGGGAGCCAGGCCCTCGACCAGAGCACGCAGCTCGCGCGTCAGCGGCGTGACGATACCGGCAGCCTCCAGCAGCGCATCCACGCGGTCGAGCACCTCGGCACCACCGTGCAGGCGCGGCAGCTCGCTAATGGCGGCCTTGACGGCCTCGGACTCCGCACTTGCCGCCACACGGGCATCAAGGCCCACAAAGTCGTTGGCGTGCACGCAGCGCAGGGCCTCGGCGGCCAGCTCGCGATCCTCGCACGCCGCGAGCAGCTCCTTAAACGGACGCACGCTACCTGCGATAATGCGCGCATCGGGCAGCGCCAGCTTGCGCACGGCCTCGGCCACGAGCGAGACGATCTCGACATCGCCCGCGGTATCGCCCGCACCGATAAGCTCAAAGCCCAGCTGTGTAAACTGGCGCGAGCCACCGGCATTGCGCTGGCACTCGCGAACCACCGGCGCCTCGTAGCGAAGGCGCAGGGGCAGATCGGCCGCGCGCATGCGGGTCGAAACCAGGCGCACGATGGGCAACGTATTGTCGGGACGGACCACCAGCAGGCGACCGTCATCATCAAAGAGCTTAAACGGCGTGTCCGCAATGCGTCCGCCTTCCTCAAGCGAACTCTTGTCCTCGAGCAGCGGCGTCTCGACCGGAAGGTAACGATGCTCCCTGAAGCAGCCCTTCACCGTCAGCGCAATCTCCTCGCGCGCCTGAGCCTCCTCGGGCAATATGTCCCGGAATCCCCACGGTGTGGACGTCATCTGGTGAGCCTCCTCATGCTGTGTTTCATATAGAACGGAAGACCGGCATAGCTCCGCCGGTCTTCTGGGTACTTTAGCATACTAGAGTGTTTGCGGGGAAAATCGTCCTCCTCGGCTCACAGCGTATTCATTTGGAAACATAGGAGCGGATCGCCCGCGGCCCCGCTCGCCCAACGGAAAAGTTCACGAACGAGGGCGGGGGCGGGGCGCTTGGTTTTGGAAGTGGGCTTCGCGAACTTCC
>JAXIYS010000060.1:0-27260 GCA_036304385.1 Collinsella sp.
AACAATCGTCAATATCGGTCGGAGGGGTGGCTTTGTAAAGCCGTTTGTCTCCACCCGCGTAGCGGGTGGTTTAAGGCTGGCCGCTGCGCGGCCAGCAGACTAAAGTCTTGAACAAAAAAGACGGGGCTCGCAATGCGAACCCCGTCTGCAAAGAAATCTGGCGAGAGAGCCTGATTACTTGAGGGTGACAGCAGCGCCAGCAGCCTCGAGCTTCTCCTTGGCAGCCTCGGCGTCCTCCTTCTTGGCACCCTCGAGAACAGCCTTGGGAGCGCCCTCGACGACCTCCTTGGCCTCCTTCAGGCCAAGGTTGGTGAGCTCACGGACGGCCTTGATGACCTGGATCTTGTTGTCGCCGAAGCCCTCGAGCACGACGTCAAACTCGGTCTTCTCCTCGGCCTCAGCAGCGCCAGCAGCGGGAGCGGCGACAACAGCGGCAGGAGCAGCGGCGGAAACGCCGAAGGTGTCCTCGATAGCCTTGACGAGCTCGGAAGCCTCGAGAAGGGTCATTTCCTTAAGAGCATCGATGATCTCATCGGTGGTAAGCTTAGCCATTTCTAAGTCCTTTCGGTTTCCGTGCGGATGCACGGAGATCAGTTAAAACACGGCGCGAATGCGCCAGGGGTGCGGCGTTGCCGCCGCGGGTGAAAACAGCGACTAGGCTGCCTTCTGCTCGGAGACCTGCTGGATCGAACGAGCGAGACCAGAGGAAACGCCGTTGACGCAGACAGCGATGTCGCGAGCGAAACCGGAGATGAGACCGGCGATCTGGCCGAGAAGCTGATCCTTGGTGGGCAGCTCGGCGATGGCCTTAACATCATCAGCGGAAACGGCCTTGCCGTCGGAGATACCGCCCTTGATCTCAAGGACGCCCTTGGACTTAGCGGAGAAGTCCTTAAGGGTCTTAGCGGCCTCGACCGGCTCGGTCTCGTAGAACACATAAGCGACGGGGCCGGCGAGGATCTCGTCGAGCTCGGGCTGCTCCTGGTTCTTGAGAGCGATCTTGACCAGGTTGTTCTTGTAGACCTTCATCTCGGCGCCGCACTCGCGAAGCTGATGACGCAGCTCCTGAGCCTGCTTAACCGTCAGACCGTTGTAGTTGACGACGAACAGACCGGCGTTCTCGGCGATACGGGACTCGATCTCTGCAACCTTGTCGATTTTGTACTGCTGGGGCATGAATTACACCTCCTCGAATTCTTTCCGGGCACGGTCCGCCACAAAGACGTGACGGGGGCATGTCCAAAAAGAAAGCCCCCGCGCTGCATGAGCGACGGGGGCGAGAAGACATATCTACTCGACCACCTCGGCTGGCGGGATATCCCATTAAGCTCGCGGGCAATGCCCGTTTGCACCGGCTGTCTCTGGCAGCGGATTCGTGCGTGAACCGAAAGTATTATGGCGGGGACCCCGGCGTCGGTCAACGGAAAACCGGGCTGTACACAATTCCACCATCCAGCACGCGCCGCCGAAGGCCAGGCGCAAGGTTTTCGCTCGGTCAAGTCCTGGCTCGCACGAAGAGCACATTAAGTGCTCTTCGGCTCGTGCGGAATCTACGAAAACCTTGCGCCTGGCCTTTGGCGGCGCGGCCTGCGGTGACTTTGGGGCAGCCCGGTTTCCCGTTGGCCGGCGCCCCCACTCATAAGCCTTAAGTCGGTGGGCTGATATGTTGCGTCCCTGATGGCTACAAGGTTGAAAGGAAGGTGGACAGGCGGCGGAGACCTTCGTCCAGATCTTGGTCGGAGACGCAGTAGCTTAGGCGGATGTGGCCTTCGGTGCCGAAACAGTCGCCCGGGACTAGGGCTACGTTTGCTTCTTTGATGGCTTTGATGCAGAAATCTTCGCTTGTTAGGCCGAATTGTTTGATGCTCGGGAAGGTATAGAAGGCTCCCACCGGTTCCACTACGTCGAGGTCCATGGCGCTTAAGGCCGCGAGCACGCGTTTGCGGCGGGCTCGGTAGACTTCGAGCATGGGGGTGGGGTCGACGGTGAGGGCACGAGCTGCGGCGTCCATTTCGAAGGAGACGGCGCTCGATACTAGGTATTGGTGGGCCTTTGCGATCTCGGCGATGACGGGGGCTGCCGCTGCGAGCCAACCCAAGCGCCAGCCGGTCATGGCCCAGGGCTTGGAGAAGCTCTCGATAATTACGGTCTGCTCACGCAGCTCCGGGTGGCGCTGAGCAAAGCGCTCGTAGCCATCCACATAAACCAGGCGGTTGTATACGTCGTCGCAGACCACGTAGATACCCGCCTGTTCTGCCACGTGTGCCACGGCGTCGAGCGATGCCGCGTTGAGGATGCAGCCCGTAGGATTGTTGGGCGTGCAGATGACGATGGCCTTGGTCGCCGGCGTCACGCAAGCACGAAGTGCGTCCTCGTCAATCTGGAATTGAGCAGGCTCCGTATCCAAGAAGACCGCCTTGGCGTGGTTTGCCACGACGATGCTCTCGTACAAACCAAAAGCCGGCGTGGGGATGATGACCTCGTCGCCGGGGTTGAGCATGGCCATAAACGTAGCCGACAGGGCCTCGGTCGCGCCGTCGGTCAGAATGACCTCATCGGCGGAAAACGCCAGGCCCGCGTCCCCCATGTAGGCAGACAGCGCCTCGCGCAGGGCGGGGCGACCGTTGTTGGGCGGATAGTGCGTGTCGCCGCGATCCAGCGCGGCGGTCACCTCGGCGCTAATCACATCGGGCGTGGAAAAATCAGGCTCGCCAAGCGCAAGCGCGATGCACCCCGGGTGCTGGGCGGCGAGCGCGTTAATCCGACGGATGCCGGAGGGCTTGAGCGTGGCAAGCGAGGTGTTCATGGGCAGACGCATGACGTTCCTTTCGTAAGGGTTGCACTAGGATAGCGCGGCGAGGCGCCGCCAGACGGTGTAACCTAAACGGAAACGAGCCGGAAAGGAGATGGCATGGAGACAATCGCGCGTGGCGACGTACCAAAAACACTGCACACCATTGCGTATATCAGTATTCCCAATAGCGCCGATCTTGATTTTTTGCTCTGGGACCTGCAGGATGCCATCGCCGCCTATGCTCAACTTTCCGGCACCGCACTCCCCCGCCCGGTCGACTTGAAGGCAAATGACGCCGGCAGCGTTGCCGATGGCATCGTGCTGGCCATTGAAGATGTGACTGACGATGAGACGTTGACAGCCATCGAGCAGGCGCTTGAGCGCTTTGGCGGTACGGGAACGCGCGTCTATGCCGCGATTCGAGCCGCACAAGAGGGCACTGAGCAGGCGCGTGGGACCGCCGTTCGCCTGCACAGGGCATGTGAGCGCCATGACCAATTGTGGTGCGGCGGCGTTGCCATCTGCGCCGACAGCGGCATCGCAGCGCTTCGCCATTCCCCACGCATGGGCCTCTTGCGCCGACCATTTTCAGAAGCGATGGATAAGCTTGTGGGCGCTGTGCGCATGGGCTGCTCCGTCGAGCATGCACAGCGACTTGGCGGCGGCAATGCCGCCAACGTCGACGCCGACGGCATGGTTTGCGCCGAGCCAGCCGTGCCCGCGCCGATCTGGCGAGGCGTTCTGAAACGTCTAGGCGCCCACGCTCAAACAAAAATCTAAATTAAATAACAGCCCAGTCAACGGCTTCGCGCCAACGCTCGACAAGACGCTCCAGACGCCATGCCGCATTGGCGGGACTTGTCGAGGGCAGGACGATGGCGGGCAGCCCGGTGCGTTCTTGTAGATAGCGCTTGTAGAGTCGCCCTGCCGTGCCGCCGTTGCAGACAACGACCTCGATAGGAGCTGCGTCGGTAATGCACTCGATATGTGCCGGCACAACGTTGCGAATGCTCGCGTCGCTCGAGCCCTTAATGTCGCAGCTCTCGATTACATCCCACAGGGCCACGCCGCCGTTCAGCAGCATGGCCCGCTTGGCGGCAATGGAGGCATCGAGCGTCGCGGGCTCACCGCTTGCCAAAGGGTCGCCCTCGTTGAGCGGCACAGGCACACCGAGGCACGCAGCCATCACGCGCCAAAAGCGATTCTGAGGATTGCCGTAATAAAAGGCATTGGCGCGCGACAGCACCGAGGGAAACGATCCGAGTACCAAAACGCGCGAGTGCTCGTCAAACACGGGTTCAAACCCATGCTCAATATGTTGATAGCCCTCGTCTGACGCCGCCATGACCTAGGCCCTCAGCAGATAACGCACCTCGTAGGGCGCAAGTTCAAGGGAGCCCGCCAGCTCGACTGTGGGCGCACCGTCGGCAAGCAGGTCGACGAAGGAGCCGTTGAGCTCGCCGGCGCCAAAGGTGTAAGGCTCGTCCACGGCATTCACCACCACGAGTACCGTCGCGCCGTCACAGGCGCGCTCGAACAGCAACTGCTTGTTCTGGATCACCACGTTGCGATAGGCACCGTAGTTGAGAGCACGGGCCGCCGCGTCGTCGGCCGAGTGAAGGTGCGCGAGTTGCGTGATGAAGGCCGTCAGCTCGTTGGGCGCAGGCTCATCGAGCGCAGGGCGCAGCGCCCAATCGCCATCGGAGCCGCCCTTTTCGCCGGTAATCCCCCACTCGCTGCCATAGTAGACGCACGGAATGCCCGGCATGCCAAACAGCATGCCATAGGCGGGGCGCAGGCACGACTTGTCGGTGAGGATGCTTGCCAGGCGCGGCACGTCGTGGTTGTCGACAAACGACAGCAGGTGTTTACCGCGGTAGATGCACCACGGGTCGCCGCCAAACTGGCGATGCAGCGAATGGGCAATCTCGAACATGTTGACCGAGTTAAAGCTGGAGTACAGGCCCTTGTAACACTCGTAGTTGGTGCAGGAGTCGAGCATCCCGTCGTTGACGATCTGGTTGTAGTCGCCGTGGAGCGTCTCGCCGATCAGCACAAAGTCGGGCTTGAGCTCACGGGTAAAAGTGTGCAGGCGGCGCATAAAATCGCGATCGAGCATATAGGCGACGTCCAGGCGCAGGCCGTCGATGTCAAAGATCTCGGCCCAGCGACGCACGGACTCAAGCAGGTAATCGACCACGGCGGGGTTTTGCAGGTTGAGCTTCACAAGCTCAAAATGGCCCTCCCAGCCCTCGTACCAAAAGCCGTCGCCATAGCAGGAGTCGCCGTCAAAACTGATGTGGAACCAATCCTTGTACGGCGAATCCCACTTGCGCTCCTGCACATCGCGGAAGGCCCAAAAGCCGCGACCGACATGGTTGAAGACGGCGTCGAGCACCACGCGGATGCTGTGGGCATGCAGTGTCTCGCACACGGCGGCAAAGTCGGCATCCCTACCCAGGCGGCGGTCGATATGGCGCAGACTGCGCGTATCGTAGCCGTGGCTATCGGACTCGAGCGGCGGGTTGATGAGCACAGCGCCAACGCCGAGCTCTTGCAGGTAGTCGGCCCATTGGGCGATTTTCATGATAGGAGCAACGGGGTTGGGCGCGGCGTTGGCAGCCTGGGCGAGCTCATCCTCGGCAACGGGGGCGGCGTTTTCGCGCGGAGCTCCGCAAAAGCCCAGCGGATAGATCTGATAGAACGTCGTCTCGTATGCCCACATAGCAACCTCCCGGTAAGCTCAACACAACGACATCCATTGTATGCCCGGCTTGTATCCTCTTCCCCAAAATAAGTTGCGGTGGAATAGTTCCCGCTTGGGCCTTCAGAGGCCTTAAACAGGAACTATTCCACCGCAACTGATGAGGAAACGTGATTAGGCGACGGGCTTGGCGCGACGGATGGCCGGGAACATTACCGTGATGGCGAGGATGACGCCCACGGCGGCGATTGCGCCACCTGCGCAGCCGATCCAGGCGATACCGGGGCCCGAAACCACGGCTCCGCCGATCGCGGTACCTGTGCCAATACCCAGATTAAACAGGCCCGAGAAGATCGACATGGCGACGGCCGACGAGTCCGCCGGCGTGTACTTGATGAGCTCGGCCTGAAACGCCACGTTAAAGGCCGTGGCGCAGCAGCCCCACAGCGCGCAAACGCCAAGAACCGCGGCGAGCGATGACGCGGCAGGACCCATAAGCAGCAAGGCGACCGGCACTCCGGAGAGCGTGATCGCAAGGAACGGAAAACGGTGCCCGTCGAACAGCCGGCCGAACAGCCAGCTTCCGAGCAGACCAGAGCAGCCGAACGCCGTCAGCGTCATAGTGATGGCGCTTGCGTCGACATGCGCGACCTGAGCCAGGAAAGGCTCGATATAGCTATAGCCCGCGTAATAGCCGGTCGCCATGAACACCGTGACCACATAGAGCGCGATGAGGAACGGGTTCTTGAGCAGCTCGGGCAGCTGCTTGAGCGTAAAACGCTCGCCCGCTGGCATGGTGGGGAACACCGTGGCCTGGTAGACGACCGCGACAGCAGACAGCGCTCCGACCACGGCAAACGTCATACGCCAGCCCACGGCCAGACCAATGGCGCGGCCGAGCGGCAGGCCGAAGATCTGTGCGATGGAAGAGCCCGTGGCGATCATGCTGATGGCGAGCGCCCCATGGCGCGTGTCAACCAGGCGCGACGCCATGATCGAGGCGACCGACCAGAACACGGCATGCGCGCAGGCGACCACCAGGCGCGCGCAAACCAAAATGGGATAGGTGGGCGCCACGGCGGACAGGAACTGACCCAGCGAGAACACGGCAAGCACGCCCAGCAGCATCCGCTTGAATTCAAAGCGCGAGGCAAACACCATGAGGGGCAGCGACAGCAGCATGACGCCCCAGGCATAGACCGAGATCATGATGCCCGCCTGGGCCTCGGTGAGCGAGAACGACGCGGCGATATCAGTCAAAAGGCCGATGGGCATAAACTCCGACGTGTTGAACACGAACGCGCAGCAGGTGAGCCCGATGAGCGGGAGCCACTGCTTGAGTGAGATGCCGTCTTGCCTTGTCTGAGCCATATGGAAACCTCTCCGATTGTCTTGAGCGGTTGGCGATTATATAGCAACGGCCCCGCATCCGTCAGCAACAGATGCGGGGCCGAAAACAATTCGATACACAGAGGTTGCACCGTCAATAAATAACTAAGCCAACCCCAGCAATATGCCCGCCGAATGCACGACAAACGCTACGATCCAGGCGACCGTCACCTGAAACGCGAATACGGCAACGGCGTAGCGCGCGCCCAGCTCGCTCTTGACGGCGCCGATCGCAGCCACGCACGGCGGGTACAGTAACGTAAAGACCAGAAACACATAGGCAGTAAACGGCGAAAACATGGTCGACAGTGCCGCGGGCGAGGTCGCGCCCAAAAGTACCGTGAGGGTCGAGATGACACTCTCCTTGGCGATAAGTCCGGTGACGAGCGCCGTGGATGCACGCCAGTCGCCAAACCCAAGCGGCGTCAGCGCCGGCGCGATGATGCTGCCGAGGCCCGCAAGCAGACTCTGCGACTGATCGGCGACCACATTAAAGCAGATATCGAACGTCTGAAGGAACCAGATGACCACGGTAGCGGCAAAGATAATGGTAAAGGCCTTGGTAATAAAATCCTTGGCTTTATCCCATGCCAGCATCACTGTCGTCTTGACGCTCGGCAGGCGGTAATTGGGAAGCTCCATGATAAATGGCACCGGATCGCCCTTAAATGCCGTGCGGTTGAGCACCAAAGCCGCAATGCAGCCGACCACGATACCGATCAGATAGAGCGAGACCATGGCGGGAACCGTCGCCTGTGGGAAAAACGCCCCGCACAGCAGACCGTAGACCGGCAACTTGGCCGAGCAGCTCACGAACGGCGTGAGCATGACCGTCATCTTGCGGTCATGCTCGGATGGGAGCGTACGGGTCGACATGATAGCCGGCACGGTGCAGCCAAAACCGACGAGCATAGGCACGAAGCTACGGCCCGACAGGCCAAAGCGACGCAACACCTTATCCATGACAAAGGCCACGCGCGCCATGTAGCCGGAGTCTTCCAGAATGGAGAGGAACAAGAAGAGCACGACAATAATCGGCAGGAAGGTCAGCACGCTGCCCACACCCGTAAGCACGCCGTCGACAGCCAGCGAGCGCACCACGTCGTTGGTGCCGAACGCCTTGAGGCCCGCATCGGCCGAGGCGATGATGGCAGCGATGCCGTCCTCCATGAGTCCCTGCAACGCCGCGCCGATCACGCCAAACGTCAGCCAAAAAACGAGACCCATGATCACCAGGAACGCCGGAATGGCTGTGTAACGACCCGTCAGGATGCGGTCGATCTTGACGGAGCGCACGTGCTCGCGGCTCTCGTGCGGCTTAACGACGCAGCGCCCGCACACGTCGCCGATAAAGCTAAAGCGCATATCGGCCAGCGCGGACAGGCGGTCGGTGCCGGCCTCGCCCTCCATCTGGGTAATGATGTGCTCGATGGCGTCGAGCTCGTTGCGATCCAGGTGAAGCGCCTCGGTCACCAGCTCGTCGCCCTCAACCAGCTTGGTCGCCGCAAAGCGCACCGGGATGTGCGCCGTTGTGGCGTGATCCTCAATCAGATTGGCGATGCCATGGATGCAGCGATGCAGTGCACCGCCGTCCGAGCCATCGGGCGCACAGAAGTCCAGGCGACCGGGGCGCTCGCGGAACCGCGCCACGTGCAAGGCATGATCCACCAGCTCGTCGATACCCTCGTTGCGGGCAGCGCTAATGGGGACAACTGGCACGCCCAGCAGGCTCTCGAGCAGATTAACGTCCACGGCGCCGCCGTTGGCCGTCACCTCGTCCATCATGTTGAGCGCGATGACCATGGGGCGGTCGAGCTCCATAAGCTGCAGCGTCAGGTACAGGTTACGTTCAATATTAGTAGCGTCGATGATGTCGATGATGGCGTCGGGGTTTTCGTCCAAGATGAATTGGCGGCTGACGATCTCTTCGCCCGTATACGGCGACAGGGAGTAAATGCCGGGCAGGTCGGTAACGCTTGTCTCGGGATGGTTACGGATAGTGCCGTCCTTGCGGTCGACCGTCACGCCGGGGAAGTTACCGACATGTTGATTGGAGCCTGTCAGCTGGTTGAACAACGTGGTCTTACCGCAGTTTTGGTTGCCGGCGAGGGCAAAATGTAGCGGTGCGCCCTCGGGCACGGCCGTTTTTGCCGCACGGGGCGAATACGTCCCCTCGCCGAGTGCCGGGTGCTCCGTCGTGCCGATTGCGGCGTTAGCGCGCGGACCTGTATCGGTGTCGTGGACATCTACGAGCTCAATGCGAGCGGCATCGTCCTTGCGCAGCGTCAACTCATAGCCACGCAGGCGAATCTCGAGCGGGTCGCCCATGGGGGCGTACTTCATCATGGTGACTTCGGTGCCCGGCGTTAGGCCCATGTCCAAAATATGCTGTCGGAGTGCCTGGTCGTCCGATGCCACCGATGCGACAACGGCGTCCTTTCCAATCTCGAGCGTATCGAGCTTCACGTCCGTGTTCCTCCTCCGGCGCCCACAGGGCGTTGCATTTATGTTCACCATGGCTAACCGTTTGCCATGGCTAACCAATTTATCCATGCATGATAGCGCGAACATACAACAACGTTCAATCGACAGATTGCTGCAAGATCGGTGCAAAGGGAATTCTGGGCCGTGGTTTCCCAGACGGGCTTGCTGCGGAAACCGCATCCCACTACTCTGGCGAATTCCGGTCCCCAATTTCCCGATGGGGCCTCTCGGGGAAACTGCGTCCCACTCTGAAGCGTCAAAACGGGATGGACTTTCCGGTTGAGGCCTCTAGCGGAAAGCCCATCCCAGAATCGGCGCTCGGAACGGGTCGCGATTTCCCAAACGGGCCTCTAGCGGAAACTGCGTCCCGGAATAGTCCCCACTCAGACTGGGACGTATTTTCCCGATCGAGCCCCTCGGGGAAACTGCGTCCCGGAATCTGCGCCCGAAACGGGACGCAGTTTCCCCAAGGACCGAATCAGCCGCCCGCCCCTCGTCAAAATCATCCGCTTTCCTCCGTTGTATGCGGAACATCCAAGGAGTGTCCCAGAGTGCCGGCACAATGGGAACGTCCCCAGCTGCCGGCAGCACTTCGCCGCAACTGCAAAAAACCGCACAGGCAACCGTAGTCACCTGCGCGGGTTTAGTGGGCGCTCACAAAGGTACGTTACAGAGGCCCACGTCAGTTATGGATTACCGAACGGCACCGGCACGCGATGCCTCAGTCGGCTTACCAAGCGATGAAGCTTGCCGCAGTCCTAGACAATCGGCGCAATGCCGGCAAAGTGCAGATACAGCGAAATAATTGCCACGACAATGACCACCGCTGCGATCAGCTTGTCGTGCAGATGTGGAAGCATCGGCTTACCGCGGCCTCGCTCACCCAGCATATAGACGGGAATGGCCGGAGCAAAAAGGATCGTCGTAATCATGACGCCCTGGAGACCCGTCGACCACACCAAGAACAACGTGTAGATGAAGCCGAGCGTACCGAAGAAGCGAGCTTTGCCGACGCTTGGCGCGTGCGGACCATCCAGATGTTCGTTCTTCCAGCCGATCACCATGTAGTAGGCTGCCGAGCACACGTACGGAACTAGGATCGTATTGACCGCGCAGCTGTAGAAGAACTGGTAGGTGCTCGCCGCCACATACGACACAATCAAGAAGAGCTGCGTGATACCGGAGCTCACGAGAATCGTTACCACCGGGGCATCATGCTTGTTCGTCTTGGCAAACGCCAGCGGGAAGGAACCCTGGCGCGCCGCCTCGAACGGCGTCTCGGATGCAATGATGACGTAGCCCAGCATCGCGCCGACCAGCGAGAGAATAACGCCAAGGTTTACGATGGCAGCGCCAACAGGACCGATTGCGCGCTCAAGAATTCCCGCCATAGAGGGCGTTGCGAGCTGTGCCATCTCCTCGCGCGGCATAATGCCAAGCGACAGCATCGAGATAATCAGATACAGCGTGAACACGGCAGCAAATCCGAGTGCCGTCGAGCGACCGACGTCACGCACGTACTTTGCACGGCCCGAGATGACGACAGCGCCCTCGATGCCTGTGAAGACCCAGACAAGGGCGATCATGGTCGAGACGACTTGCTCACCAAACCCAGGACCAGCTGGCTCTCCCCAGAAGTTGTCCATAAAGATATCGACGTTGAACTTACCCAGGAGCACAATGCTCAGAACAAAGAGTCCCAGCGGCACCAGCTTCGCCAACGTGACGATCGTGTTAATGCCCGCGGCCTCTTTAACGCCACGAAGCACAAGAGCAGTAAGGAACCATAGAAATACGCTGGCGCAGATGATGGAAAGCAGATTGTTGCCCGCGCCAAACGCAGGGAAGAAATAGCCCAGCGCGCTAAACAGCAAGAGCGCAAAGCTCACGTTGGAAAGGCATGCGCTGATCCAGTAGCCCCAAGCTGAGTTGAATCCGATGTAATCGCCAAAACCGGCCGCAGCGTATGCATAGATACCGCCGGTCAGATCGGGACGGGCCTGAGATAGACCGTTGAACACCATCATCAACGCAAAGACGCCTATAAAACAAATTCCCCACGAGACGATAACCGCACCGGTATTGGCTCCGCCCGCTGCCATATCGCCGGCGAGAGAAAAGATACCACCACAAATACTGGCGGTAATGACCATCATGGTCAGACGAAAGAGATCGAGGCCATTAGGGTCGATAATCTCGTCGTTTTGAGCTTTAGAGGCCATTGTATGTGCACCCCCTTCATCATGTGATCGAACGAAAGATGGCCCGGACGTCCCGAATCGGGTGCCGGGCCATCGGTCAAGCGATCAATAAGTTAGTACAGCAAGCGCATTAGAAGCGCAGCGACAGGCAAGAGAGGCCACCGTCGACCTTGCGGTACTCGGAGGTATCGACAACAAGGGTCTTGTAGCCAAGATCCTGCACGGCCTTGAGCACGGTCGGATAGCCCTCGGCAACGATGACCGTACCGTTGACCCAGATGCAGTTAGCGCCATAGGCCTCGTCCTCGGGCACGACAATCTTGTTGTACTGGGCAAAGTCGGGCTTATCGATGAACTCGCCGGAGACGAGCATGTTGTTGTCCTCGATATAGTTGACGCCCGTCTTGAGGTGCAGGACCTCCTCCAGCGGAACCTCGGAACCCTCGAGGCCCCAGCCCTCGAGAATCTCGCAGAACTGGCGGATGCCCTCTTCGTTGGTGCGAGCGGAGCGACCGACATAGAAATGATCTCCGACCATCATGACGTCGCCGCCGTCGAGCGTGCCGGGAGAAACAATGTGCTTGACATGCTCGTCGTCAAAGAAGCGACGGACGACCGGCTCGATCTCATCCTTCTCGCCGTTGCGGCTGTCAGCACCAGGGTTGGTAATGATGGCGCCGCAGCGAGTGATGACGGCCGGATCCTCGACAAAGCAGCTGTCGGGATACTGCTCGAGCGCCGGCAGCACCGAGACGTCAACGCCGCACTGCTCGAGCGCGTGCTCGTAATCGTAGTGCTCCTCGATGGCGCGCTCGTAGATGGGCTGGCCAAGCTCGGGGGCACTCGTGATGCCATTGCTCAGGGACTTGCCGGGACGACGGATGATGACGTGGCTGAACTTGGTCATGATGATCCTCCTTGGATCTCTTAGCAGAGGCGAGACTTCCTTGTGTCCGCCTTCCTTTCGATGGCTTAATCATAGGGCGGTTTTCCTGTTTTGTATATTGTATACAATCCTGAACGGTAGATATTTCTCGGTGAGCGTACTCTCACGTTTCGGCACGAAGTAGCATGATTTAACTGGTCGTTCTATAATTAAACTGAGCTATTCAAGTGAAATGTATTTAGTTTTAATAATATACAATTAAAGGATATACGTTCATGGAAACACTCAGAAGGCCCCTGAAGGACCACGTATACGACTACATTTCGAGCCGCATTGACGCCGGCGAGTTGTCCGCCGGCGACCGTTTGAGCGAGCAAGCGATCTGCGATGCCATGGGCGTGTCGCGCACGCCGGTTCGCGAAGCGCTCATTCAGCTGGCAAGCGATGGCTATCTGGACAACCTCCCCCGCCGCGGATTCCGTGTCCGCGGGTTCGATCAGCAAAACGCCGTTGAAGTCTTCGAGATCATGGGGCCGCTGGACGGGCAGGCGGCGTACCTCGCCTGCCCGAACCTAACCGACGATGACATTACGCAGCTTAAATTTCTCGTCGGCTCCATGGACCTTGCGATCCAAGGCGGTCTTATCCGAAAGTACGACGATATTCAGCGAGACTTTCACCTTACGTACTTCAACCGCTGCGGCAACGACCGTCTGCGCGACATGATCTCGCAACTCGAGCGCTGCTTTATCAAGCGCGATTACGAGACCGTCGACCAAGAGACGGCGTGCAAACTGCTTAATAAAGCCAACAGCGAACATGCCCATATTCTTGAGTTGTTCGAAGCACGAGATGCGACGGGCGTGCGCGACTACGTTCGCGATGTCCATTGGAACACAGAAAACGCCCAGTTCACCGTTTGGTAGGAAAGCAGCGGGCGGTAGCGGACCAATTCTTGGCACCGCCGCCCAAAATGATTCATTTCCCTCCGTCACCAAGGGATCATTTGGAAAGCGCATCCCACCATCCGGGCGGATTCCGGGATACCGTTTCCCGATGGGGCCTCTCGGGGAAACTGCGTCCCAGAATTCTGGCTCGAAACGGGATATGGTTTCCCAAACAAGCCTCTTGCGGAAAATGCAACCCGGAATCCCCGCCCGAAACGGGACGCGCTTTCCCAGTCGAGGCCCTATGGGAAACTACATCCCGCCTTCGAGGGCAAAACAGGGACGCAGTTTCCGGGCGGGGCATCAAAAACGAAGTTGCGGTGGAACAGTTCCTGGATGGGCTGGTCGATGCCCCAGATCGGAACTATTTCACCGCAAGTTATTGAGGGGATGTCCGTCCTCTTACAGATGGCGCTCCAGGAAGCGGAAGGCTAGGCGGATCCAAGGACGGACTGCCACCTGCTTGTCCTCGTTGTCGACCGCGGTATTGGCGTTGCCGAGCGAAAGACCGTGGCCGCCCTGGTCAAAGACGTGCATCTCGCATGCAACACCCTCCTCGGCCATGCGCTGCGCAAACGGGTAGACCTGCGCGATCGGCGCCGTCTTGTCGTCGGACACGCCCCACACAAAGGTCGGGGGCATCTGGCGCGAAACGTGCGTGGTGGGGCAAATGTCGGTCAGGTGCTCATCGGTCGCCTCGCCGCCCGTCACCATCGACAGATAGTCGTTGAGCAAATCGCGTCCTGTCTTGCCGCCCGTCTTGGGCACGCGCAGGTCGATGCGCGGATCGCGTGTCTGCATATCGCGCACATAGGCAAGGTCGAGCAACGGATAGCCCAGCACCACGGCGTCGGGACGAATATCCTCCGGACGAGCCCCAGCAAGGCCCGCGAAGGGTCCGGTCTTCCACTGCGTTGCCAATGAGGCGCAGATCATGCCGCCCGCCGAGAAACCCACAATGCACACGCGCTTGGGATCGACATGCCACTCGTCGGCGTTGGCGCGCACGGTAGCGACCATCTTGGCGAGGTCCGCCTGCGGGTGCGGAAAGCTCACGTCGCCCGTGCCACTCGTCACATAGTTGAGCACAAAGGCCTGGTAGCCTCGGTCCAAAAATGCAAACGCCACCGGGTCCTGCTCGTGCGGAGCGATATGCGTAAACCCGCCTCCGCCGCAGATAATTACCGCGGGACGGCGGCCATTGGGCTTGTCGGGCAGCGGCTCGGCACCCAGATACGTAAACGTCGCCGGATATTCCTCGGTCGGCTCCTCGCCCCACAGCGCATGGTTCTCAATAATCATAGGTGCTCCCTCCGTGCGATTCGTGCGCACTCGTTTTTCGCACCTTAGCGTACCCCACTTGAGCCCGCGGCGCAGAAACACCCCCGCAATAAGTTGGCCTTCAACTGATATATCACAAAATCGCTGTTCAGAGGTATCGTTAGGCAGCGTAAAATAGGGGCGCTGACCGTGCTGGGAAACACGTACGAAACGTTTCCGGCAAACCACACGCGTGCAACATGCGCGCCTGATACGTTGGAGGCATCTATGGGTCTGCTCGATTCGCTCAAGTCCACGTTCACCTCGTCGGGCGAGGCGTCCGTTCCGCCCGCAGCAAGCTTCGCCACCCGCGAAGGCGTCATCTACGCCCCCGTCAACGGCGTGCTCGTTAATCTGAGTGAGGTTCCCGACGAGACCATCGCCTCGGGCATGCTCGGTCAGGGCTACGGCATCGAACCCATTACCGGCACCATCTACGCGCCCGCCAACGGCCGCATCGGCGCCACCACCGTCACCAACCACTCCATCGGCATGATCACCGAGGACGGCCTGCGCGTGTTCATCCATGTTGGCCTGGGCACCGTGGAAATGAACGGCAAGGATTTTGCCCGCTTTGTCGAGATGGGCGATGTGGTCAAGGCCGGCCAGCCGCTCATCAGCTTCGACCGCGACGCCATCAAAGCCGCCGGCCACGAGGACATCGTGACCGTCATCGTCTCTGAGCTCGACCGCCTCAAGAGCATCGACCATGTCGGCGAGTCTGGAACGCTTATCGGCGGCAATCCGCTCGTCAAGCTTGGCGACCCGCTGCTGGTTGCCAAGACCAAGTAGCCGAGCATCATCGCATAAAGGCTCAACCACCCGTGCATCTTTGCCGCATCTGCGTTGTTGCATTTGCCTATGTAGAGGTTCTGAAACATTTCTATATAGGCAGCTGAGCATCAACGCAGGTGCGGCTTTTGCGTAGCGAGGCATCGCCCCGCGGCATGTTGTTCAACCGCACGAACCCCCTTCCTTTGTCCGCACAGAGCGCTAGACTGCTAGGTCGACATTGGAGGAAGATCGATGCAAAACACACCCACGGGCGCCGTACATGCCGCGCCTCAACGCAACCAACGCATCGTCGCGCTCGACGGGCTCCGCGCCCTCGCCATCGCCGGCGTCGTCCTATATCACCTTCGCCCCAGCCGCCTGACCGGCGGTTTTTTGGGCGTTACACTCTTCTTTACGCTGAGTGGCTATCTCGCCACCAAAAGCATTATGCGGGCCACGGCACGCGACGGATTCTCGTACCCGCGCTATATCTGCCGCCGCATTGCGCGCATGATGCCGCCGATCGTCGTGACCATCGCGCTTACCGCCGTCGCCACCTACATCGCGGCCCCGAGCCTACTCCCTAAGGTGCAGCAGGACGCCCTGCCATCGGCACTCTTTTTGAGCAACTGGTTCTACATCTTCCGCAACGTCTCGTATTTCGCCGCCGCGGGACTCCCCTCGCCGCTCACGCACCTGTGGTTCTGCGCTGTCACCATGCAGTTCTATCTGGTGTGGCCGGTCATCCTTATGGCACTGTGCAGCAAAACCAGGTCGCGCAACACCGCCATCGGCATCACGATCGCATTCGCGCTTGCATCGACGGCAGCCATGGTCCTCATGTTTAATCCCACCGCCGACACATCGCGTGTCTACTACGGAACCGACACCCGTGCCGCCGAGCTTCTATGCGGAGCCTTAGCCGCCATCGCAGCGCCGCGCCTGCGCGAGATGCTGAGCGGTAACATCCATACCCCCGGAGCCAACAAGGGCATCTCAAAGGTCAACGCGATTTCTATCGCGTGGCTCGTTGCCGTTATAGCCGGCGCACTCATGCTGACCGGAGAGAGCGCCTGGCTCTACCGCGGTGGCTTTTTGCTGCTCGCCCTACTCACCGGGCTCCTTATCATCTGCGTGCAGAATACGGAGTGCATCGTGCGTCGTCTGTTGTCGGTCAAGCCGCTCGTCTGGCTGGGCCAGCGCTCGTTCTCGGTTTATCTGGTGCACTATCCCCTACTGCTTCTTATGAACCCCGCAACCCGCACTACCCGCATCGCCTGGTGGGAGCAGGCATTACAGCTTGTACTGATCCTTGCGGTAGCCGAGGTTTTCTATCGCCTCGTCGAACGCCCTTGGTCCCACAAGCCGGCCCAACAGGACAGCACGGCAGGAAAGCACGTCCTCGCGCCCGCCATGGTGCTCCCCGCGCTTGGCGCCGCATGCGTCGCCGCACTTGCCTTCGCGCCGCTTGACTGGGCAGGCATCGCCACCGCCCGCGCCGAGCAGCTCCGTCCCGAGCTTGCCCAGAACGCGACCTCGACCCAGGACAACGGAGCCAACGACAAGGGCGCCGAGCCCGCATCCGGTAAAGATTCCCAGCCCAGCGACACCGCATCCGGTGACGCCACCAAGCAAAAACCCAAAGAAGGTCCTATCGTCGAAAAGGTCCCCAAGAACTTGGACTGGAAGAGCTTTACCTACGACGAGGCAACCGGAACCTGCGACGCCCGTGTGCTCATGATCGGCGACTCGGTCACCGCAGGTGCCCAACCTGGCATTCAGGCGGCGCTTCCCAACGCGTACATCGACGGCATGGTGAGCCGCCAGTTCTACGCCTTCCAGGATGTCTATGCACAGGACAGTGCCAACTACGATCCAAGCGTGGTCATCTGCGCGCTTGGCACCAACGGCCTCATCCGCGACCCCCAGCAGGTGCAGGACGTGATTAATGCCGTGGGCGGAAAGCCCATCTACTTTGTGACCGTGCGCGTGCCGCTCGAGCTGCAGGACCGCAATAACCAGATGATTCGTGACGTCTGCGCCCAAAACGACAACGCCGGCGTCATCGACTGGAACGGTTCCTCAGAGGGCCACAGCGAATACCTTGTCGACGACGGCACACACCTCACCCAGGCGGGAATCGACACCTACGCTGCCCTCATACGCCAAGCCATCTGCGGGCACTAGGCAACGCAAAATCGGCGCTTGCGCGGTGCCCACGTCACGCCCATACATCACACCCGACGTTTTGCTACGCCCCCACTCGCGGGTTAGAATGGTTAACTGTTTGGAAATAATCCGTACAACCGTTATGGGAGGATACGTGAACCGCACCAAAATCGCGCAGCTCTATGCCGATGCCGAGTCGCTCGGCGGCCAGACCGTCACCGTCGCCGGCTGGGTCAAGTCCGTCCGCGACATGAAGAACTTTGGCTTCGTTACACTCAACGACGGCAGCTGCTTCCGCGACCTGCAGGTCGTCATGAACCGCGAGGCGCTCGACAACTACGACGAGATCGCCCATCAAAACGTCTCGGCCGCCCTCATTTGCACCGGCACCGTTAAGCTGACCCCCGATGCGCCCCAGCCCTTCGAGCTTTCCGCCACCTCCATCGAGGTCGAGGGCGTCAGCGCCCCGGATTACCCGCTGCAGAAGAAGCGCGCAACCGTCGAGTTCCTGCGCACCCAGCAGCACCTGCGTCCGCGCACCAACCTGTTCCGCGCCGTGTTCCGCATCCGCTCTGTCGCAGCTGCCGCTATCCACCGCTTCTTCCAGGAGCAGGGCTTTGTCTACGTCAACACCCCCATCATCACCACGAGTGACTGCGAGGGTGCTGGCGAGATGTTCCGCGTGACCACGCTCGACCCCAAAAATCCGCCCCTCACCGAGTCCGGCGAGGTCGACTGGAGCCAGGACTTCTTTGGCAAGCATGCGAGCCTCACCGTTTCCGGCCAGCTCAATGCCGAGAACTTTGCCATGGCCTTTGGCGATGTGTACACCTTTGGCCCCACCTTCCGCGCCGAAAACTCCAACACCACGCGCCACGCCGCCGAGTTTTGGATGATCGAGCCCGAGATGGCATTTGCCGATCTGAACGACTACATGGATAACGCCGAGGCCATGCTCAAGTACGTCCTTAAGGACGTTATGGCCACCTGCCCCGATGAGCTCAACATGCTCAACAAGTTTGTGGACAAGGGCCTGCTCGAGCGCCTGGACCATGTCGCCAACTCCGACTTTGCCCGCGTCACCTATACCGAGGCCGTCGAGATCCTGGAGCAGGCAGTCGCTGCGGGTCACAAGTTTGACTATCCCGTGAGCTGGGGCATCGACCTGCAAACCGAGCACGAGCGTTTCCTGACCGAAGAGCACTTTAAGCGCCCGACCTTCGTAACCGACTACCCGGCCGAGATCAAGGCCTTCTACATGCGCATGAACGAGGACGGCAAGACCGTCGCCGCCGCCGACTGCCTGGTTCCCGGTATCGGCGAGATTATCGGCGGCTCCCAGCGCGAGGAGCGCCTGGATCTGCTCGAGGCCCGCATCAAGGACCTGGGCATGAATCCCGAGCAGTACAAGTACTACCTTGACCTGCGCCGCTACGGTTCCTGCAAGCACGCCGGCTACGGTCTGGGCTTCGAGCGCTTGGTGATGTACCTCACCGGCGTGGGCAACATCCGCGACGTCCTGCCGCACCCGCGTACCGTGGGCAACGCCGACTTCTAATCGCCATAGCACACCCAGCGCATTACAGCACATCGCGCCAGCGCCTTTCGGCAAGCCGAGGGGCGCTTTTTTCAACAGCATCCGTCAAGCTTTTGGCAAGGTTTTGGTCAGTTAGGCAGGGTTGTTGAAAACTCGACTTGCCGTTTGCCGGCAGCCATCGACCGTCCAAGGCGTCACGCGTCCTTGGCCAGGCTTCGCGCCCTAGGCTCTGATCTGCCATCACCAAAAAAGGAAAGGACGTGGGCGCTATGACCGAAGCCGTTGTTGAAAACTACGAGACCACGACCAGGGGTTCCGCCTCGATGGCAGCCTATCGCGCCGTACGCATCCTGCAGCTCTTGAGTGAGAACACCGGCGAGGACAAGGCGCTGCTTTCCGACGAGCTGGTCGAGCTCCTCGCCCATCCCGACGACCCCGCCCGCATGCCCATCTCGGCGGCACGCCGCAGCATCTATACCTCGATATCCGCACTTCGTCACGCCGGATACGAAATCGACTATAAGCGCGGCGTGGGCTATCGGCTCCTCACCCGCCCGCTTGCTGACGAAGAGATCATACGGCTCCACGGCATGGTCATGCGCAACCGATCGACGCCCATAGCCATTCGAAAGAGCATGGCGCAGCACCTGGTCGCCATGGCAAGCGCCGATGTTCGCGACTATCTCGATATGCCCGAACCGGCACCGGCCGCCAACGACGCACCCGTCAAGACAACGCGTCCGCACGCCAAGCGTATCGACACGTGCGAGCTCATCGAACAGGCCATCGACCATGGAACAACCGTCAGCTTTGATATCACAAACGTCCTGACCCGAGGCGAAATCGAGGTGGTGCGGATGACGGTCCGGCCCTTTGCCATCAGGCAGCGCGACGGCGTCTCGTATCTGCTGGGAACGGTCTACGACACCCGAGGCGCCGACGACACCCTGCGCACCGTTGAGGTCAGCCGCATGAGAAACGTCAGCACGCGTTTGCTCGACGGCAAGAAACTCTTTGCCGCGCTAGACGAAGAAGACAGCACCGCACCCGCAGCGTAAGCCCCGTTACCGTCCGTCGTTCCTCAGCACCGCCCATCCGGTTCAGTATTAAAAAACCCGCCAGGTTATTGTAAAAATGGACATCGGCGTTACTATAGTCCCACTTGCACTTTTTCCTAGTGCAGTGTTTCCAGCCATTTTTATACTGGGGGTAATGATATGAAGGACATCACCATCAGCCGCAGGAGCCTTCTTGTCTCCGCTGGCCTGCTCGCGCTCGCTCCGCTCGCCGGATGCGGCGGCAACTCTGGTTCCGGCTCCGCTGCCGCCGGTTCCGACTACACCATCGGCGTTCTGCAGCTTACCGAGCACTCCGCGCTCGATGCCGCCAACGACGGCTTTGTCAAGGCCATCAAGAAGAGCGGTCTCAAGGTCAAGATCGACCAGAAGAACGCCCAGAACGACCAGTCCACGTGTAAGTCCATTGCCGACAAGTTCGTAGGCGACGGCGTCGACCTGATCTATGCCATCGCTACGCCCGCCGCGCAGGCTGCCGCCGGTGCCACCGCCGATATCCCCATCGTTGGCTGCGCCATCACCGACTACGCCGCTTCCGGCCTGGTCCAGGACAACGACAAGCCCGGTACCAACGTCACGGGCGCTTCCGACCTCACCCCGGTCGCCGAGCAGCTCGAGATGATGCAGAAGGTCCTGCCCGACGTTAAGAAGGTCGGCTTGCTCTACTGCACCGCCGAGTCCAACTCCGACGTCCAGATCAAGGCCGCCAAGAAGGAGCTCGACAAGCTAGGCCTCGAGTACACTGACTTCACCGTCTCGAGCTCCAACGAGATTCAGTCTGTCGTCGAGTCTGCCGTGGGCAAGGTCGACGCGCTGTACTCCCCCACCGACAACACCATCGCCGCGGGTGCCTCGCAGGTCGGCCAGATCTGCAAGGAGAACAAGCTCCCCTTCGTTACCGGCGAGGAGGGCATGTGCAAGGCCGGCGGTCTGTTCACCCTCTCCATCAACTATGAGGACCTGGGCTACGCCGCGGGCGAGATGGCCGTCAAGATCCTGAAGGGCGAGGCCAAGCCCGAGGATATGCCGATCAAGCACCTCTCGAGCAAGGACCTGGTCGTCGTCAAGAACGACGAGATGGCCGAGGCCCTGGGCATCGACCTTTCCGCTCTGGACGCGTAGCGGCATGCGCGGCGATGTGCCTAGGGCCCATACTCGCGCCGTTGCCGTGCTATTCAATATCTGAGCCACAGGGGCGGACGTCAAAGACCGGCGTTCGCCCTACTTGTTTCGGATGAGACAAAACATCCGTCCGCAGCTCTTTTATGCATTGTTACCGCTATTATGGAAAATCACGTGTCCACCCTATCCTAGGAGGTATGAAGCATGCTCATTGCATTGCAGGGCGCCGTTTCCCAGGGTGTCCTCTGGGGCATTATGGTGCTTGGCGTGTTTATCACGTTCCGCCTGCTCGACATCCCCGATATGACCTGCGACGGCAGCTTTGCCCTCGGCGGCTGCGTTTGCGCCGTGCTCATTGTCAACAATAACGTCGACCCCTTGATCGCCGTGCTGGCCGGCATGTGCGCCGGCGCCATCGCCGGCGCCGTCACGGGTATCTTGACCACCGTCTTTGAGATTCCCGCAATCCTCGCCGGAATCCTTACGCAAATCAGTCTGTGGTCCATCAACCTGCGCATCATGGGCAAATCCAACACGCCCATCCTTGCCAAGGGCACCATCTTCTCATCCGTCAGCCACATGACGGGCCTGCCGCAGTCCACTGTTGCCATTATCCTTGGCATTGTGCTGGCCGTGGCCATCGTCGCCATCCTGTACTGGTTCTTTGGCACCGAGATCGGCTCGGCACTGCGCGCCACCGGCAACAACGAGTACATGATCCGCGCCCTGGGCGTCAACACCAACTCCACCAAGATGATCGCCCTCGTGCTCTCTAACGCCCTTATCGGCCTTTCGGGTGCGCTCATCTGCCAGAGCCAGAAGTACGCTGACATTGGCATGGGCACCGGCGCCATCGTTATCGGTCTTGCCGCCATTGTTATCGGCGAGGTGCTCGGCCGCCTGCTGCCCGGCGGTCTCACGCAGTTCTCCGTCCGCCTGGCCTCTGCCGTCTTTGGCTCCGTGGTCTACTTCCTCATCCGCGCCATCGTGCTACAGCTGGGCATGGATGCCAACGACATGAAGCTACTCTCCGCCGTGATCGTTGCCGTGGCCCTGTGCGTGCCCGTGGTTTGGGAGCGCTATAAGCTCCGCAGCTCCTACACGAAGGGGGATGAGGCAGATGCTTAAGCTCTCGAACGTCAAAAAGACCTTTAACAAGGGCACCGTCACCGAGAAGCGCGCGCTCACCGGCGTCGACCTCACCCTTAACGACGGCGACTTTGTAACCGTGATTGGCGGCAACGGCGCCGGCAAGTCCACGCTGCTCAACATGATTGCCGGCGTGTATCCGCTCGATTCGGGCGTTATTGAGCTCGACGGCAACGATATCTCGCGTCTGAGCGAGTCGCAGCGCGCCAAGTACCTGGGCCGTGTGTTCCAGGACCCCATGCGCGGCACCGCAGCCGACATGCAGATTGCCGAGAACCTGGCCCTCGCCAAGCGCCGCGGCCAGCGTCGCGGTCTTTCGTGGGGCGTCACCAAGGCCGAGAAGGACGAGTACGTTGAGCTGCTCAAGCGCCTGGACCTCGGTCTGGACACGCGCCTCAACGCCAAGGTCGGCCTGCTCTCGGGCGGCCAGCGCCAGGCACTCACCCTGCTGATGGCCACGCTCACCAAGCCACGCCTGCTGCTGCTCGACGAGCACACCGCGGCCCTCGACCCCAAGACGGCTTCTAAGGTGCTCAACCTGACCGAGGAGATCGTCGACGAGAACCACCTGACCACACTCATGGTCACGCACAACATGAACGACGCCATCCGCCTAGGCAACCGTCTGATCATGATGCACGAGGGCCATGTGATCTACGACGTGGCCGGCGACGAGAAAAAGTCGCTCACCGTGACCGACCTGCTGCAGAAGTTCGAGGAGGTCTCGGGCGGCGAGCTCGCCAACGACCGCATGCTGCTGAGCTAACGACCTAGAAAACCACCACAAAGGGGACAGGCACCTTTGTGGTGGTTTTTGTTAAGGACTAAGGAGACTGCCATGAAAAGACTCCCCCGCTTTGCGTTAGCCACTGCGTTGATCTGGAAGCGCCGCCGCTAAGCTACACCGCCGGGCCTTGCAGCCCGCCGTGCAGACTTTATATCAAGCACAGAAGCCCGTCCGATGTGATCGGACGGGCTTTTTGGTGGGTATCATGGTTGAACGATCATGAGGAGGTTTCCCTACATGGAATTGTTTGAGCCAATTCTTCATTTCTTTGCACAACGATGGGTCCACAACATCATCTGGGCAGGTATCTTGGCCATCGGCACCGCCGTTGCCGCCAAGGTCGCGTCCAAGACCCTGCACCACCTGCTTAGCCGCGACGATAACCCACTCCCTTCATCGAGCATCTTCATCAACATCGCGCGCGCCATCATCTGGATGATTGGCGGCAGCTTTATCCTCGACAACTGCTTTGGCATTAACGCAAACGCCCTCGTCGCCGCTCTTGGCGTCGGCGGCATCGCCATCTCGCTCGGCTTTCAGGACACGCTGTCAAACCTTATCGGTGGCATGCAGGTGACCTTTATGGGCATCATCAAGCCCGGCGATAATATCGAGGTCGGCGGCGTGTCAGGCGTGGTCCAAGACATCACCTGGCGCCATACGACCATCGAGGACGCCTGTGGGCAGACCATCATCGTCCCCAACTCCAACATCTCCAAGAACACGCTCGTGCACTTGATGCCCTTTGGGCGCATGGCCGTGCCCGTTGCCGTAAAGGACACGTCCAAGTGGGCCTCACTGGACGCGCTGGCAGACGAGCTCACGAACGCAACCAAAACGGCCGTCTCGCCCATCTCGGGCTTTGACAAGGAGCCGTATGTGCTCTTTAGCGAGATCGGCGACTTTGGCATCAAGGGCAAGATCATCTTTATCGTCAGTGACGACAGCACCACCTTTACGGCAGCCGACGCCTGCATCCGCGCCATCGCCCCCATCATCGCCTAAAGCCACCACAAAGGGGACAGGCACCTGTGTGGGGGTTTCGCATCGTGGTACCATGGTTCATATCGTTGTTTAAACGACTAAGGGAGTAGACACCATGGAAGAGGCCTATCGTCAAGCACGCAAGCGCGGCGAGCAAGGACGTCGACGCGCCATCAGCCAAAGCGAGCACCCGTACCTTACGGACCTCGATAGCCTCGTCGCCCAGCTCCCCTTGGGTCAGCGAGAGAGCGTCGGCCTGAGGGACATTCCGCTCGAAATGGTCGTCGGCACGGTCACCAAAGGCCGTCAGTCTGCCTTTTCGTGTAACTTTATGCCCCTGCTGCCGTTTAACACCGAGTTCGCCCGCAAGTGGTCCAACCTCTACGACATCCAGGTAACCGAGGGTTATCGCGACCCCATCATCGTCACCGAGTTCATGCATCGGTTCTATGTCCAGGAGGGCAACAAGCGCGTCAGCGTCCTCAAATTCCTGGACGCCCCAACGGTTTCGGCCAAGGTCACCCGTCTCTACCCCGGCAAATGGGACTCCGTCGAAAGCCGCCTGTACGGTGAATTCTGCGCTTTTTGGCGCGTCTGTCCCCTATACGAGATCGAGTTCTCGCGCGAGGGAAGCTACGAGACACTCGCCAAGATGCTCGGTCATAACCTTATCGAAAAATGGCCGCAGAAAAAGGTCGACTACCTGCGCCACACCTTCTTGCTCTTTAAGCGCGCCTACCTTCGCGCTGGCGGCGACCATCTGGACATTACACCCGCCGACGCCATGCTCGTATACCTCAATGTGTACAACCAGGACCGTCTGCTGGACACGCCGACGGACATCGTCGTAAACCGCCTGTGCAAGATTTGGCGCGAGTTGGTCATTGCCGGCAAAAATGACGAGGACAAGGTCGATCTTGTCGAGGCACCGAGCGTCGATGAGGAGGAGTCACCCTCCAAGTCCACCTCCGGCGTGCTCAACTTCTTTATGGGCAAGACCGTTTATTCGGCGGCCAACCCTCTGCGCATCGCCTTTATCCATGAATTCCCCTGTGCATCGTCGAGCTGGGACAGCTTGCACGACCAAGGGCGTCAGTATCTCGACGAGCACTTTGGCGGCATCGTGCGCACCGAGGCATTCGAGGACTGCCACAATCCGGACGTGTTCTACGCCGCCGTGGAGACCGCCGTCAAGCACGGGGCGAAGGCCATCTTCTCGACTTCACACCGCCTGATGGAATATACGCTCAGGGCCGCCGTCGAGTACCCCCAGGTGCGATTCCTCAACTGCTCTATCGGCCTTCCCCACCAAAGCGTGCGTTCGTACTTTGGCAAGATGTACGAGGCCAAGTTTCTCCTGGGCGCCCTTGCCGCCAGCATGGCGGACAACCATCGCATTGGCTACCACGCGTCGGTCTTCGCCTCGGGCGCACTCAGCGAGATCAACGCCTTTGCGATTGGCGCCTCGCTGCTCGACCCCCGTGCGCAAATTATCCTGACCTGGGGCGATGTGCCCGCCGGCGGTCTTGCCGAGGCCATGTGCCGCGAAGGCGTGAGCGTCATGACCGGCGCCGACATGTCAAAGTCGCTCGAAGACCCCACAGCCTACGGACTTCACCGCCTGGTCGATGGCAAGGTTACCGGCATTGCCATGCCGGTATGGAACTGGGGCCGATACTACGAGCTTATCGTGCGAAGTCTACTGCATGGCACCCGGGATGAGACCAGTGACGCCAGCCAGGTTCGCGCCGTCAACTACTGGTACGGCATGAGCTCGGGCGTTATCGACATTCGCTACGCTCCGGGCCTGCCCTATCAGACGCGCAAGCTTGTTCAACTCCTCCGCAATGGCATCGTCGAGGGCTCCATCAATCCATTTGGCGGCGAGCTCCATAGCCAAGACGGCGTGGTGCAGATCGAGGGCTTTCCTCCACTGCCGAGTACGCAAATCGTCGAGATGGACTGGCTGGCCGACAACGTGGTGGGCACCATTCCGCAACTCGACGATGAGCCGAAAGTCCACGCCCTATGAAAATCCTTGCCATAGCCGATACCGAAGAACGATGCCTATGGGAGTGCTTTCGCAAGGAGCGCTTTGAAGGTGTCGACCTGATTTTGTCCGCTGGCGATCTGGACCCGGACTATCTTGAGTTTTTGTTCACGGTCATCAACAAACCGCTCATCTACGTGCGCGGCAATCACGATGACCGCTACGCACGTCATGCACCGGGCGGCTGTATCTGCGTCGAAGACACCGTGTACGTGTATCGAGGCGTCCGCATTGCGGGGCTTGGCGGCTCCATGCGCTATCGAGATGGTGCCAACATGTACACCGAGCGCGAGATGGCCAAGCGCATGCGCAAGCTGTCCCGCAAAGTGAGGATGGTCGGCGGCTGCGACATCTTGCTCACCCATGCACCCGCCGCCGGCATGGGCGACCTGGATGATCTGGCACATCGAGGATTCGAATGCTTTAACACAGCGCTCGAGTCCTGGAATCCCGACTACATGGTGCACGGGCATGTGCATCAGAGCTACGGTCCCGATTTTCAGCGCGAGCGGCAACACGCGTGCGGGACGACGATTATCAACGCCTGCGGCTATACGCAATTTGAACTTGACGAAACGCACTACCCCATCCGTGGCTGGCAGGCAGCTTGGCTCAATTCGCAAACCATGCGCCGCGAGCTCAAGCGCCACGAGGCCATCGAGCCCTCAACCGCCAGAACACCCTGGTAACCACTTTTAAGGCTTGACGCTGCGCCGGCCCCAAGTGCCCCATCTCGCCCCTCAAGCCGTCGCTCGCGTACCAAAAGTACGCGTCGCTCCTCTTTCGGGGCGACCTGGGGCACTTGGAACCGGCTCGCTGCGATACCATAACATTGACGCCAAAGTGCCTAAACCACCACAAAGGTGCCTGTCCCCTTTGTGGTGGTT
>JAXIYS010000061.1:0-5136 GCA_036304385.1 Collinsella sp.
CGGCGCGCCAGGGAGATAGTGGACGAGATAGTCGAGAAGCGCGGCCTCAAGAAGGAGTAACATCGGGGCTTGCAGCGACGGACCTCAGGACACTCTTACACCACGTCTGCGCGCGCCACCAGACCCTGGGTTCAAAGAGGCGATTTTGACCCAAATACGCTGTTACTAAACTGGTAACAGTACTCATATTTGGCCTTTTTTGACCACGGGTCCTCTTGTTGGTGTCACACGGCTGCTTTGTGCGGGTATCCTAGTCCCAACGCGTGCCTATCAGAGGAGAAACCATGCTGTTGTCCGGTATCATCGCTACCCTTACGAGCCTTCTGCTTCCCATCATCATTTTGTTGCTACTGCTCCCCAACGCCTGCTATGTCGTTGAACAGCAGCATGCTGTGATCATCGAGCGTCTGGGCAAGTTCAACCGCATCGTCAACGCGGGCTTCCACATGAAGGTGCCCGTGATCGACCGCAAAGCCGCCACGGTGAGTCTGCGCACCATGAAAAACGGCTTTGGCATCGACGTTAAGACCCAGGACAACGTGACTATCGGCCTTGAGGTCTCTGCTCAGTACCACGTGAGCTATGACATGGGCGCCGGCCCGGCAGATTCGGGCATCTACAAGAGCTACTACATGCTGCAGGAGCCCGTCGACCAAATGCGTGACTTCATCACCGATGCCCTGCGCTCTTCTATCCCCGTCTACACGCTCGATGAGGTCTTTGCCAAAAAAGACGATATCGCCAAGGACGTCAACGCCACCGTGTCCGAGCAGATGGCCGCCTACGGCTTTACCCTCGTGTCGACACTTATCACCAAGATCGCGCTGCCGACCGAGGTCGAGAACTCCATGAACGACATCAACGCTGCCCAGCGAAAGCGCGCCGCTGCGCAGGAGCTCGCCGAGGCCGATCGCATCAAGCGCGTTACCGAGGCGACCGCCGAGGCCGAGGCAATGGAAAAGGCGGGCGAGGGCATCGCCAACCAGCGCAAGGCCATTGCTCTGGGCATCAAGGATTCGCTCGAGATCATCCAGGAGACGGGCGTCGGCAACGATGAGGCCAACCAGCTGTTCATGTTTACGCAGTGGTCCGAGATGATGACGGAGTTCGCTCGCACGGGCAAAACCTCGACGGTCGTGCTGCCGAGCGATTTCTCGCAGTCGGCCTCGATGTTCGAGCAGATGCTGACCGCCGGCAAAGTTCAGAACGAGTCAAAGGAGTAGACGCGCGTGAAATATACCGTTGTTTGCGTTGGCAAGCTCAAAGAGCGCTTTTGGAAGGACGCGTGCGCCGAATACACCAAACGCCTAGGCGCCTATGCCAAGGTAGATATGCGCGAGGTTGCCGATATCGATCCGGCCAAGGCGGGCGGCGTGGATGCCGCGCGCAACAAAGAAGGCGCGGCGATTCTTGCTGCCCTGCCACCGCGGGCACATGTGATTCTGCTGGCTATCGAGGGCAAGGAGCGTTCGAGCGAGGAGTTCTCGGCCCGCCTCGATGACCTCATGCTGAGAGGCAACAGCGACATCGCTTTTGTAATCGGCGGATCGGACGGCGTGAGCGATGCCGTGCGCGCCCGCGCCGACGAGATGCTCAGCTTTGGACGCATTACCTTGCCGCACAACCTGGCGCGCGTGGTGCTGCTGGAGCAGATCTACCGCGCCTGCAAGATTAGCCGTGGCGAGCCGTATCACAAGTAGGTCGGCAATACGAAACAATGGCGTGGGACAATGACTTTCGTTTTGAGGAACGCATCTGAGAGGACTGTGTGATATGAAGATCGGATTTGTCGGTTTTGGCAATATGGCGAGCGCTATGGCCGATGGCTGGATTGCCGCCGGCGTGGCCGCGGGCGACATGTGCGCCTGCGCAGGCCGTTACGATGCTCTGGTCGAGCGTTGCGAGGCGCGGGGCATGGCTGCCTGCCACGATGCGGCGGAGGTTGTTGCCGCGTCCGATATCGTGGTTGCGGCGGTCAAGCCGTACATGATTGAGAAGGTCTTCGCTCCACTCAAGGATGCGCTTGCCGACAAGGTCGTCCTTTCGGTTGCCTGGACCTGGGATAGCGCAAAGTGGGAACAGGTCCTGCCAGGTGTCGCTCATATCTCGACGGTGCCTAACACGCCGGTTTCGGTGGGCGAGGGCGTTATCGCCTGCGAGAAGGCTTCCACGCTTAGCGGTGAGCAGCGTGCCGCGGTGCTCGATCTGCTCGGAAAGCTTGGCACGGTGGTCGAGCTCGATTCGAGTCTGCTGTTTGTGGGCGGTACCGTGGGCGGTTGCGCCCCGGCGTTTGTCGCCATGGCGATCGAGGCTCTGGGCGATGCGGCCGTCAAACACGGTATTCCGCGCGCCGATGCCTATCGCATTGTGAGCCAGATGGTGCTGGGTACGGCAAAGCTGCAGCTTGCAACCGGTCAGCATCCCGCAGCGATGAAGGATGCCGTGTGCTCGCCCGGCGGTGCTACCATCAAGGGCGTCGTCGCGCTCGAGGATGCCGGCATGCGCAGCGCCCTCGTCAAGGCCATCGACGCTACTCTCCAGTAAACTGACCAATAAGGGACGGGTTTATTTTGGCAGGGTTTTCCTGCAGTTTTGTACCTTGAGCAAAAAGCGCCCCGCAACTGGCTCAATTCCAGTTGCGGGGCGCTTGCGTTTGCTCAGATAAAACCGACCAGAAATAACCTGTCTTTTTTGGCAGGTTAGTCCCAGAAGCTGTCTTCTTCATCCTCGGACTTGGGGCCGCGGTCGACATACATCTTATGGGTGCGCTTCTCCATCACAAAGGCAAGAATCGCAAATAGCAGGATGCCGCCGGCGAAAAGGATGGCAAAACCGGTGCGGGTGCCAAACAAAAAGGAAAAAACTGCGTCCATTGGGTGCCTTCTTGCATAGTTGGGTTGGGTCGTAAACGCTCATAAGTATATACTTGCCCATACATGTACAAGGTTGCAACCTAAATGGAATGTATATCGCCGGAGGATCTAATGCTTGATATCAAGTTTGTTCGCGAGAACCCCGATGCCATCGATGTCGCCATGGCTAACCGCCAGACGTCTTGGGATCGTGAGAAGTTCTTTGAGCTCGACGACGAGCGCCGTGCCGTCATCACCGAGGTCGAGGAGCTCCAGGCCACGCGTAATGCCGAGTCCAAGAAGATCGGCGCCCTGATGAAGGAGGGCAAGAAGGACGAGGCCGAGGCCGCCAAGGAGGCCGTGCGCGCCGTCAACGAGAAGATTGACGGTCTGGCCGAGCGCCGTACCGCTCTTGAGCAGGAGCAGTACGACTTCATGGCACACCTGCCCAACATCCCTTGCGAGGCCACCCCGTACGGTAAGGACGAGGACGAGAACATCGAGCGTCGCCGCTGGGGTACCCCGCGCGAGTTCGACTTCGACTTTAAGCCGCACTGGGATCTGGGTACCGATCTGGACATCCTCGACTTCGAGCGCGGCAACAAGCTCTCCGGCAGCCGCTTCACCGTTCTCGGTGGCGCCGGCGCCCGCCTGGAGCGCGCCCTTATCAACTTCTTCCTGGACACGCACGCGAGCCGTGGCTTCAAGGAGTGGTGGCCGCCCATCGTCGTCAAGCGTCAGACCATGTTCGGCACGGGCCAGCTGCCCAAGTTTGAGGACGACGCCTATCACGTCTCGGGCGACAACTTCCTGATCCCTACCGCCGAGGTCGTACTGACTAACCTGCATGCCGGTGAGGTTCTGGACGCCGACACCCTGCCGCGCCGCTACACTGCCTTCACCCCCTGCTTCCGCGAGGAGGCCGGTTCCGCCGGTCGCGACACCCGCGGCATCATTCGCCAGCACGAGTTCGACAAAGTTGAGATGGTCAAGTTTGCCAAGCCGGAGGAGTCCGACGAGGAGCTCGAGAGCATGACAGCCGAGGCCGAGTACCTGCTGCAGCAGCTGGGCCTGCCGTATCGCGTGATTAGCCTGTGCACCGGCGACCTGGGCTTCTCTGCCCGTCAGACCTACGACATCGAGGTTTGGCTGCCGAGCTACAACGCCTACAAGGAGATCAGCTCCTGCTCCAATTGCGGCGACTTCCAGGCCCGTCGCGCCAACATCAAGTATCGCGACCCCGAGAACTTCAAGGGCTCGCGCTACCTGCACACCCTTAACGGTTCCGGCCTGCCGGCTGGTCGTACCATGGCTGCCATTCTGGAGAACTACCAGAACGCCGACGGCACCATCACGATCCCCGAGGTTCTGCGTCCCTACATGGGCGGCCTCGAGAAGATCGAGCCGGTCGCGTAAGCTAGCTGCATAGGCGATTTGCGAGGGCGCTCCTTTTAGGGGCGCCCTTTTTGTGTGCGGCTATACCATGCCATGCGGACAGCTCGATAGAAAACACACGAACAAACGTTCTGTATACATGCATTTACCTGCTATGCTTTTGCTAGCTAAGAGCAAGAGAAAGGGGATGTGATGGAGCTGTTCGATGAGAGGGTTGTTTTGTTCCAGAGCGATGAGGGTGGGGAGCACCTGCTGGTAACGTGCGAGCCGTCGGGTATGGGTGGCTTGGTGGTTCGGCAGACGAGCGAGGGACCATTGACGCAATGGTGCTATGAGGAGTCGCCGCATGTGGTCGAGACGTTTGTGGCGCATGAGGCGCTTGTTGTCCTTGAGCACTTCTATGGCGTTGGAACTTCTAATCAGGTGGCCCGAATGCTGAGTATCTCGTTTGCCGACTACGACTGTGCGCAACGGGTGCGGTCGCTTCTGGGGGAGCTTGGCGCCGGGTTCGATGTGATCGAAAAGCCAATCGATCGCACAAGAAGCGCTGATGCTTGTGGTGCAGCGTGACAAATTGCGGTCCGCGCGAAAAAAGTTTGAGATTTTGCTTGACTCTAACGAACTAAAGTGGTTATATATGTCTTGCGCTGCGGCGTTACCTCAGCTGGATAGAGGGTCTGACTACGAATCAGAACGTCATAGGTTCGAATCCTATACGCCGCACCAATCGAACTTAAAGCCTCCGGCAACGGGGGCTTTTCTTTTAGGCGGACGCCGCATGGATTCGAACCTCGGTCGAGGCGCGGGCGTCAAGAAAACGCGGAGCGTTTTTAGCCCGCGGGCGAGTCCGCCGGCAGGCGGGCGAAGCCGGTGCGGATCAGCATGACAA
>JAXIYS010000062.1:0-24422 GCA_036304385.1 Collinsella sp.
ATGTCTGCCCGGATGCGACACTTGAAGTGTCCATCCTCGCAGTATCCGGTTCTCAAGGTGCACGCCTGCGCTGGTTCCCGGTTGCACCGGGCCGCGCGGCAAGGAGATATATTGCCAGACCGCGAAGCGATGTGGGACGTCAATTCCACTCTTCACAAGTCCTACACAACTTATCGCTTCCTATATAAGTAATAGAAAGGCTGGTGCAGAAATACTGCGCGTATCAGATGATGACCCTTCGGTTAAGAGATATATAAAGATCGGTCACCTGTAAGTGTCTATCTACCCGCGTTTTTGCTATATAAACCAGCGCTTTCGATAAAAAAGAGGGAGTGCCGCGCACAGTGCGACACTCCCCTAGCGATTCAACAGAATCTATTAGGCCTCGAGAGCCTTCTTGGCAATGGCAGCCAGCTCGTTGAAGGACTCGATGTCCTCATAAGCCATCTGGGCCAGGACCTTGCGGTCGAGCTCAATGCCGGCAACCTTCAGGCCGTGCATGAACTGAGAGTAAGAGATGTCGTTCAGGCGAGCAGCAGCGTTGATACGGGTGATCCAGAGAGAGCGGATCTCGCGCTTCTTGTTGCGTCGATCACGATACTGATACTGCAGGGAGTGCTGGACCTGCTCTTTAGCATGCTTGTAAGTACGCGAAGCGGCACCGTAGTAACCCTTCGCACGGTGCATAACGGTACGGCGCTTCTTCTTGGCGGCAACAGCGCGCTTAATACGTGCCATGTTCTATCAACTCCTAGACGGTAAAACGAAAAACGGGAACGCGAACTTAGGCGAGACGCGACTTGATGACCTTGCGGTCGGCAGCGGCGATCTCGGTCTCCTGACGGAAGCCACGCTTACGCTTGGTGGACTTCTTGCTCAGGATGTGGCTCTTGAAAGCCTTGGCGCGCATAAGCTTGCCGGTACCAGTCTTGCGGAAACGCTTCTTGGTGCCGCTGTGGGACTTCATCTTAGGCATGAAATACTCCTTAATCGGTTACAGAACACTAGTTACTTGGTATCGCTTGCCGCTTTATCCTCATCGAAGGCGCCCTTAATCGGGGCGAGCAGCATAAGCATGTTACGGCCTTCCATCTTAGGCTTGGACTCGACCGTAGCGTAAGGCTTGAGATCCTCGGCGAGACGCTCGAGAACGTTAAGACCCTGCTCCGGGTGAGCCATCTCACGGCCGCGGAACATGATGGTGATCTTAACGCGTGCGCCCTTCTTGAGGAAACGCAGAACGTGGCCCTTCTTGGTCTCGTAGTCGCCAACGTCGATCTTGGGTCGGAACTTCATTTCCTTGACCTCGACCTTGGACTGGTTCTTACGAGCGGCCTTAGCCTTCATGGCCTGCTGGTACTTGAACTTACCGTAGTCCATGACCTTGCAGACCGGCGGCTCCGCGTTGGGAGCGATCTCGACCAGGTCGAGACCCTGATCGTCGGCGACGCGCTGGGCATCGCGGATGGCGAACAGGCCGAGCTGAGAGCCATCGACGCCAATCAAACGGCACGAAGATGCAGTGATCTCGTCGTTGATGCGGGTGTCATCAGACTTAGCTATTTTCCCTACCTCCATTCATAAAAAAATAACCCGGCGCTTCTTTGCAACCAGGTCGTACACATAGACATCCTCGGTATGAGGAAGGGAATCTAAGTTGTATGACCAGTCAGCTGCTCATTGGCGCCAAAAGGTGGGAACCCTCGGGTTCCTCTTTAGGGCATTGCGGGAACAACGCCTTGCGAATAATAACACGTGCCGCGCGTTATCACATTACGTACACGAAAAAGGGGGCCTTGACCCCCTTGAACGCTCACTTGCATGTATGGTGCCCGAGGCGAGACTCGAAGGGCCTTCGCTTCGCGAAGCCCCGGGCTTCGGGCGCATGGCGCCCTCGCCACGCTCCGCTACAAACAGGCCACGGGCCTGTTTGCTTAACGCTCCGCGCGCTCACGCGAGTTCGGCACGAAAAAGGGGGTCTTGACCCCCTTGAACGCTCACTTGCATGTATGGTGCCCGAGGCGAGACTCGAACTCGCACGTTGTTGCCAACGGTGGATTTTGAGTCCACTGCGTCTGCCAATTCCGCCACTCGGGCACGTAATGCGTGAGTTAGTTTATCACAGCTTTCTGTTGATTAGTCCGAAAATGGAACTTCGAGCATTTCGATAAGCTCAACCTTGCGCAACATCTCCCGCTTACGACATCCACGTCCGTCAACCGAGGTCTCGCCCATCTGGTTGTCATAGGGATCCTCGCGCATGCCATCGAAAGCAGGCACAAATTCAGCCTGGAATCGGTTGTTGGCCACCATACGCCACGGGTCGAGATTGCCAAAGTAGTGACGACGACGCCATTCCTCCCCCATCCTGCGTGCCGAGGAACCAAACGATACGTCGGCGTTAAGCCAACCGGTCTGTGGCGTATAGAACTCAGCCCAATCGTGCGGCCCCACCGAATCGGGCGCAACATAAAGGCCGCTCTGCCAACGAGCAGGCACGCCCGCGATGCGGCACATGGTGATAAACGTGAGCGCCATAACGCCGCAATCGCCGCGGAGCGAGTGTGCACAGTCATCGGCAATAGATCCCAAAAGCAGGTACGGTGGCTGATAGCGATAGTCGATATGCTGTGTCAGGTAATCATAGATAGCACGAGCGCGATCGAGCGGATCCTCGAGCCCGTCAATAACACGCTCCGTCAACTGTCGCAGGTACGGCGTGAACGCAATGTGCGGACGGTCCTCGGAGGTGTCCTCGGGCAGTGGCGCGTCCATACAGGGATGCGATGGGAGCGCGCCACCATAGATATCGCAATAGGCAGCATCGATGTGATAGCGATAGGTCACCGAGAATAAATGTTCAGTCGAAGATATCCAAGAGGCAGTACGAGCCGAAACGTTTTCAGAGGCAACGGTACCCTCCGACGTCATATCGAGAACCTCGATTTGAGACTGTTGACGACAGGCGGCGGCAACGGGAAGCCACGCGCGAACGGTCTCTCCCTCCAGAGCCCCGGGAACAGACACGGATGCCTTAAGCGTGATGACGCGAGTCAACCCGTTTTGCGACTCCATCTCCCTGAGCATCTGGTTACGCAGCGCAATGCCGTCCGCAGAATCGGGACGCAGGCCCGGAACCTCCTTGGGGTACACGCGAAGCGAATCGAGGAAGTTGTCGAGAACGAACAGCTCGCCATCGATAAACCGCCAGTCAATACGTTTGCGATCAGTCAGGTCGTCAAACTGCTCTTCGGTAAACTCTGGCCACTCCTCGCGAATCATCGCAATGGCCCGATCACGCGACACCGAAAAATGAAGCGGCGTCTCGAGCATGCGATACCGCTCGGCACGAACACAAGCAGCCAGCGAAGGCTCAGGGTTCTGCTCCAGAAGGCGATCGCAAGCAGCAACAGCCTGCGTCAAATACCCGGCATCCTTGAGACGAAGAATCTCGGGCGGCAGTCCAAAATCGAGATGACGAAAGTCATCACAGCAAACATCAACAGAGCAACCAACAGGACCCTCGTCAATAACCTTCCCATCAGCAGGTAAAACATCAACAACAGCCATAACCACTCCCGCGTCGAACGATAGACAACCCCCATTGTATCGAGATAAAAAAGAAAGCCCCCAACAAAGGAGCTCTCAACGCCGATAAACGGTACCTATAAAAATGAATTCAGACTTGTAACCCTGCGGCGTTAAACAAAGGAAGCCCCGTCCCCCGGAACTGTTTCCTTGGCGCGACTTCTGGCAAAGCCAGTAGCCATCTTAATTCAGCCCAGTAACCCTGTAGCGAGTTAACGAAGGAGGCCCCGTTTCCCCGGAGCTGATTCCGTCGCGCGACTTCTGGCGAAGCCAGGTGAGCGCGAGGGAAACAGCGTAGGGGAAACGGGGCTTCCGGCGGGAAGTTTAGCGACGCTTACGCCTTGTTGACGGAGCCAAACTCCTCCATGAGCTCCTTGGTGCGGGCAACGATGTTGTCGCGACCAGGCTTGAGGAGCTTGCGGGGGTCAAAACCCTTGCCCTGCTGATCCTTGCCAGCCTCGATGTACTCGCGGACGCCCTTGGCGAAGACGAGCTGCAGGTCGGTGTTGACATTGATCTTGGAGATGCCCAGGGAGATGGCCTTCTTGATCTGATCCTCGGGGATGCCGGTGCCACCGTGCAGAACGAGGGGCAGGTCGCCGGTCTGAGCCTTGATCTCGCCCAGACGCTCGAAGGAAAGGCCAGCCCAGTCGGCGGGATACACGCCGTGGATGTTGCCGATGCCGCAGGCGAGGAAGTCGACGCCCAGGTCAGCAATCTGCTTGCACTCAGCGGGGTCAGCGAGCTCGCCGTTGGAGGTCACGCCGTCCTCGGTGCCGCCGATGCCGCCGACCTCGGCCTCGATGGACATGCCCTTGGAGTGGGCAAGCTCAACGAGCTCCTTGGTGCGGTCAAGGTTAAGCTGGAAGGTCTCCTCGTGAGAGCCGTCATACATGATGGACGTGAAGCCGGCCTCGATGCACTTGAAGCAGTCCTCGTAAGAACCGTGATCGAGGTGAAGGGCGACGGGAACGGTAACGCCCGTGGCCTCGACGGCAGCCTTGACCATGTCGGCGCAGACCTTGAAACCGCCCATCCACTTAGCGGCACCAGCGGTGCACTGAAGGATCAGCGGAGACTTGGCCTCCTCGGCGGCCTGGAGAATAGCCAGGGTCCACTCGAGGTTGTTGGTGTTGAAGGCACCGAGAGCGTACTTGCCGGCCTCGGCCTTCTTGAGCATGTCTGCTGCGTTGACGAGCATAAAAGAAACCTCCTGTAAGGTTGCTCCGATAACGCCTGAGATTTTACCACGGCGCACCCGAGCATAAACGTTCGTTTGTTCACGAATATCGTCCAAACAGACTTTTTTTGACCGTTTGCCCTACGGAATCGACCCGTTGGGGAAAAATAGCTTGACGTTTGGACGCTTCTCGTGCTTCTGAAGCTGACTATAAAGCTACACCTGCATGAAAGGGTTCTGCATGAGTTCGCGTGCCATGGTGGTCGAATCGCCATGGCCGGTTAGGCAAACGGTATCGGGCGGGAGAAGCCGGGCGAGCTTGGAGAGCGAGCGCAGAATCGCCGCCTCGTCGCCACCGGCAAGATCGGTGCGGCCGTGGCTGCCCGGGAACAGGGTGTCGCCAACAAAGGCGATGCTTCCCTGCTCGGTGGCAGCAAACAAGACGATCCCGCCCGGCGTATGCCCTGGTGTCTCGATCACCTGCAGGCAGATATCGCCCACCTCGAGAGCATCGCCCTCGGCGAGTAGGCGCGTCGGCTCCCCGGGGTCGGGCGTCTCAATGCCCCACATAGCTCGCTGCTCCTCGATGTTCGTATGCGGCACCGCCACATCCTTAGCACACAGCTCATACTGGCAGCCCTCGCCAACGGCGGTTCGTACGCCGGCAACACCACCAACATGATCGGCATGGCCATGAGTGCAAACGGCGCCAAGCATGCGTACGCCGGGATGCTCGGCTCGAACATGCTCCACCAGGCGCTCGCCTTCCCATGCGGGGTCGATAATCACGCACTCATTGTCCGAAATAACAGCATAGCTATTGGTCTGAATGGGACCGTTTACGAACGTCTCGATCTCGACCGATCCCTTGGGAGTTACATCCAAGGACACAGCACTCATGTCCCTCTCCTCTCTATAGAACTCGAGGCATCAAACGATGCCTCGAGTGTAGCGAATATCGATAATGTGGCACGTTCGTCGCGACTAAACGCGGCGCTTAAGCTGGGCTCCACCCTCGCCGGGCATCAGGCGGCGCGCGTCGTAGACCGAGTCGACGCTGCTGATAGAGGCCAGCAGCGGATCCAGACCACTCGCGTCCGAGATCTCGACCATAAAGCGTAGGGTTGCAATACCCTCGCGGTTGGTCGACGTGGCGGCCGAAAGGATATTGCCGCCCGCATCGCCAATGGCAATGGTGACATCCTTGAGCAGGCCCATGCGGTCCAGGCACTCGACCACGATCTCGACCTGGAAGAGGGTGTCGGCAGCGCCGTCCCACTCCACTTCGATCATGCGCTCGGGATGCTCCATAAGGCCCTTGACGTTGGGGCAGTTGGCGCGATGCACCGAAACGCCACGGCCGCGCGTGATGAAGCCGACGATATCGTCGCCCGTCACCGGATTGCAGCAATGCGCCAGACGGACCAGCAGCCCGCTGTTGCTCTCGCCCTTGACGATAATGCCGTTGCTGGCGCTCTTGTCGCGCTTTTGCGGCTTGCGGTTGGAGCCTCGGGCCGGCTGTTTCACGACCTCGGCGATAGCCTCGGCCTTGGTGAGCTGTTCCTCGGGCTTGGGGTCCAAGATTTGCTCGACCTTGTTACCCACAGCGCGCGGGGCAACTTTGCCGGCGCCGACGGCGGCAAACAAGTCCTCGAGCTGCTTGTAGTTAAACTGCTCCGCCACGGCGTTGAGCGCACGCGTGGATCGCGGCGTCGAGATGCCATACCCGCGCTTGCGCAGGTCCTTGGCCAGTATATCGCGACCGGCAGCAGCGTCGTCGTCTTTGGTCGCGGCGGCGAAATAACGGCGAATCTTTGATTTGGCGGAAGGCGTCTTGACGATCTTGAGCCAATCACGCGACGGCTTGGAACTCTTGTTGGTCAGGATTTCAACGCGGTCGCCCGTCTTGATTTCGTGCGTGAGCGGGGCTACCGCACCGTTGATCTTAGCGCCGACGCAGTGGTTGCCCACCTCGGTGTGAACGGCGTAGGCAAAGTCGAGCGGCGTGGAGCCGGCACGAAGCGCCATGACCTCGCCCTTGGGCGTAAAGACGAAGATCTCCTGGTCGAACAGATCGACCTTCAGCGAGTGCAGGTATTCCTTGGCGTCGGTAATCTCATCAGACGCTGCCCAATCGAGCGAATGTTTGAGCCAGTTAATCTGGTCGTCCAGACGCTGGGCATCATTGGTCTTGGAAGCAGACGATCCGCCCGATTTCTTATACAGCCAGTGGGCGGCAATGCCGTACTCGGCCTGCTCATGCATCTCGTAGGTTCGAATCTGAATCTCGAGTGGGCGGGCCGTGGGGCCGATAACCGTCGTGTGAAGCGACTGGTAGTTATTGACCTTGGGCATGGCAATATAGTCTTTAAAGCGACCGGGCATGGGGTGCCATAGTGTGTGCACCGCGCCGAGCGTGGAGTAACAATCGCGCACCGAATGGGTAATAACGCGCAGCGCCACCAGATCGTAGATCTCGGAGAATTCCTTGCCCTTGCGCTTCATCTTTTGGTAGATGGACCAATAGTGCTTGGAACGACCGTTGATCTGGAAGCCCTCCAGGCCAATGCGGTTGAGCTCGTCGGTGAGCGTCTTGATGGTCTCGGCCAGATAACGCTCACGGACCTCACGCGACTCCGCCACCATGCGCGCGATGCGCTGGTAGGCGTCGGGCTCAAGGTAGAAGAAGGACAGGTCCTCGAGCTCCCATTTAATGGAGCTCATGCCCAGGCGGTCGGCCAGGGGCGCATACACGTCCATGGTCTCGCGAGCCTTAAACAGGCGACGGTCCTCGCGAAGGGCCGCCAGCGTACGCATGTTATGCAGGCGGTCGGCAAGCTTAACGATAATGACGCGGATGTCCTTGGACATGGCGAGGAACATCTTGCGCAGCGTAAGCGCCTGCTTCTCGTCCATGCTGTCGACTTCGATGTTAGTGAGCTTGGTCACGCCATCGACGAGCTCGGCCACCGTATCGCCAAACAGGCCGGAAACATCGGCAAGCGAGGTCTCGGTATCCTCGACGGTATCGTGCAGCAGCGCGGCGCACACCACATCGCAGTCCATCTTGAGATCGGCCAAAATGATGGCAACCTCGACGGGATGGTTAATGTACATCTCACCCGAGCGGCGCTTTTGGTTGCAGTGCTTCTCGGCAGCAAAGCAATAGGCCTGCTCCACCTTAGAAAAGTCGTCCTCATTCATATATTTGAGGCACAGGCGCTCCAGCTTGTCGTAGCTGTCCGCCATAATCTCGGGCGGTAGCTCATCGGCATGCTTATAGTGCTCCATCTCCGAAAAAGGCTGGAGGGTGGAATCATGGGCGGTACGGGCTGCGGCATCCATCGAGGTCCCCTTCCCCTAGGCCCGCGGTACGATCGGGCGGTTAACTTTGGCTAGCATATCAGAAGCGCACGAATCGAGCGCCCAACTCCGGAAAGCCGAGAACTCCATGCGCGAGCGCAAGCCCTCCAAATAGCGAATTGACCTGCTCAATTGCACACGGCCGGGGTTTTCGGCCATCGCGATGCGACGGGTGTCGTCAAACCCCGAAACGCGGCAGAAACCAAGCTCTTCGAAGATTCCCAGACCGCTTGCCACCGAGCGCTCGTCAACCGGCGTGCGGGCATCGATGGCAAGACACATCTGCGCGATGTCGATATCGCTCGCACTAAACGAGTCGTCCCCGGTCTTGCCGCGGTTGGAGCGCCACATAGTCTGCAGCGCTCGATAGAGCGTGACGAGCTCGTCGCGCTCGGGCGCGTAGCAGTCGAGCAGGCGCTCGTTAATGCGAGCGTCACGCGACGAATAGAGCAGGTGAATCACGGCAGGTTGCCCGTCGCGACCGGCGCGTCCGCTCATCTGGTTGAACTCGATGGCACCAAACGGCATGTGGTAGAGCACGACATGGCGGATATCGGGCAGGTTCACGCCCTCACCGAAGGCAGAGGTCGAAACGATGCAACTGAGGCTTCCGTCACGAAACGCTTCCTCGACACGGCGACGATCGGAGCGCGCAAGCCCCGCGTTATAGAACGCGATGCGGGTCGCGCAATCGGGCACCCGCTTGCGCAGCGTCTTGGCAAGCGCCACGGACTGGTCGCGCGAGTTGACGTAGATGACGGTCTTCTCCCCCGTCGCCACGATTGACACCAGGCGGTTCTCGCGGCTCGCAAGATCTCGGTCATCCTCGAGCTGCAAGTTCTCGCGCACCGTCTCGTCGACCACCGTACGGGTAATCGGCAGCACGCGGGCGAGCTCGGCCACAACCGGAGCCGTTGCGGTGGCAGTCGTGGCCAGAACGACCGGGTCGCCCAGGGCCTTGAGGATATCGGGCATGTCGAGATAGGCGCTGCGGTCACCGCCCTTGGCAAGACCGGCATGATGCGCCTCATCGATAACGACAAAACCGATGCGCCCCGAACGCGCAAAGCGGTCGCGGTGAATGGACAGGAACTCAGGCGTCGTGAGCACGATACCGGTGCGGCCCGAAGCCAAGCCGGCAAACACGTCATCGCGCGCCGCCTCCACGGTCTCGCCGGTCAGCACGCCTACGCCAATGCCGAGCGCGGCCATCGTCGACGAGAGGTGATAGGCCTGATCGGCAACGAGCGCACGCAGCGGATAGACAAAGATGCTCGCACGTCCGCGAAGGACCGCCTCGCGCGCGGCATGCACATGGAAGATAAGAGACTTGCCGCGCCCCGTTCCCATAACGGCCAGAACACTTTGGTGATCGGCCAGGGCATCGAGCGCCTCGACTTGCGCGCGGTGCGGCTGGTTCGAGCCGATAAAGCTATGGATAAGCGAGCGCGTCAGCTCGGTATAGGAAAGCTGGGCGAGCGTTTGGCGCTTGCGGGACTCCAGACGAAGACCGGCGTCCGCAGGCTCCACACCGCGGCGAAGCTCACATGCCGGGTCGTCAACGCTGGGTGCCGTGGTATCGCGGACCAAGACATCCTTGATCATGAGCTTTGGCTTTACGCGACCTTGCCAATGCTCGGCCACGGCCTCGAACACCAAGTCGACGGCGCTATCGCAATTGATGAGCTTATCGATCTGCGGCACGCGGAACATAATGGCCGGCACACTCGCGGCGCCATCGGTCGCCACGAAGCGCATGTGCTCGCCGGTTTTGCCCACCACGGCGCGATCGCACATTGTCACGCCCTCGGCCGCCAACAGCGGCACCTTGTTGCCCTGGCCAAACGGCTCAAGACGGGAGATCTGCTCGATGGTCTCAATATTCAGCTCGGAGAGGTCGACGGTGGCGGCAACCTCGTCGGTGTCCTCAAAGTCCTCGGCGGGAAGCTCGGACAGCACGGCGGAAAGGCGACGACGGAACTCGTCGAGCTTGGACGCCTCGATGGTCACGCCCACCGCACCCGCATGCCCGCCGCGACGAATCAGCAGATCGGAGCAGCGCTCGACAGCGTCGAACAGGTTGACCTTGCCCACCGAGCGACCCGAACCGCGAGCGATACCGTCTTCGATCGAGAACAGCAGCGCCGGCACGTGATAACGGTTGGTCAGGCGGCTCGCCACGATACCCTTGACGCCCTCGTGCCAGCCCTCGCCACCCACGACGATTGCGCGACCGCCATCATAGGTCTCCTCGACCTTTGCCATGGCATCGCGCGTGAGCTCCGCCTCGATCTCGCGGCGCTGACGGTTGATCTCCTCGAGCTCGACCGCCAGCGCGCTTGCCTCGATAGGATCGCGGGCAAGCAGCAGGTCGAGCGCCAGCTTGGGATCGGCCATGCGGCCGGCGGCGTTCAGGCGGGGAATGAGCGAAAACGACAGGCCATCGGCCGTAATACTAGAGAGGTCGGCCTTGGCGAGCGCGGCCAGCGCGATATAGCCGGGGCGGGCGGTCACGCGCATCTGCTGGATGCCCTCGGCGACTAGCGCGCGGTTCTCGGGCGTCAGCGGCATCATGTCGGACACGGTACCCAGCGCCGCGACCTCGATCAGCGAGCGCCAATACGACGGCTTGCCCAGGCGCTCGCCCAAGACCTGTACCAGCTTGAGCGCCACGCCGGCACCGGCAAGCTCACGCGAAGGACCCTCGTCCTCGAGCTTAGGGTCGGTCAGGGGCACGCCCTGCGGCACCTGATCGGAGGGCTCGTGATGGTCCGTGACCACCAAATCGATCCCCAGGCTCTCCAGATAGGAGACCTCTTCCTTGGCGGCAATGCCGTTATCGACGGTCACGATCAGCTGGGGGCGAGCGAGCTCGTTAACGCGGTCGAGCGCCGCTCGCGAAAGACCGTAGCCCTCGTCAAAGCGATGCGGAATAAACGGCGTGACATCGGCGCCAAACGTGCGCAGCGCCTCGGTCAACAGGCAGGTCGACGTAATACCGTCAACGTCAAAATCGCCAAAGACCGCGATGCGCTCGTGGTTGCGAATAGCGCGCTCGACGCGGTCGGCAACGACCGACATGCCCGGGATAATGAGCGGGTCGGCCCAGTCGCGATCGAGCGAAGGCGTCAAAAACAGCTGGCCTTCCTCGATGGATGTAATGCCGTGCGCAACCATAATGCGCGCCACCAGCCCGGGTATGCCCAGGCCAGCCGAAAGCTCCTTTTCGAGCTCGGGGTTTTGCTGAGCGACCGCCCAGCGATGCGTCGTCTTAAGCGATGACATAGGCGCCCACCCCCGATAGGGGCAGGTCGCCGCGATACCTCTCACGGTTCATAGCGATGAGTCCTCTGTGTATGCCCGCTTCGGCAGGCAGATCTGTTGAACGGATTTATTATACCGTGCAGCGCGGACGCAAATCGCCGCAGCACGCCGCGGTTTCGGTAAACGATGCCGGTAATAGCCTCGAAATATTCGAGCGTTTCTGACGCACGGACGCATGCGAGCGTCTAGCATATCCATTCAAAACGGATTCACGAGCAAAGGGAGTCACAAGAGTATATGAAGCAATGGGTTGGACTGGGCAAGTTTCTCGCGGGACATATGCAGGTCATCGTTCCGATTTGCGTGGCGCTCGGCGTGCTCTTTCCCCAGCAGATTGGCGTACTCAAGCCTATCGTTCCCGCCCTGTTTGCCTTTATGACGTTTCAGGGTGCGCTCAGCAACACCTTCCACCAGGTAACCGAGGTGTTCCGCCGTCCGCTGCACCTGATTTTGGCGCTGCTCGTCTCGGCGGCGCTCATTCCCATAGCAGCCTATGCCATGGGATCGCTGTTCTTTGGCTCCAATCCCAACCTTGTCTGCGGTATCGTGCTCGAGTACAGCGTACCCGTGGCGGTCACTGCCTTTATGTGGATTAGCATGTTCGGCGGCAACGGCCCGCTCGCGCTCACCATCATCCTGACGTCCTCGGTTATCTCGCCTGTAACGATTCCTCTTACGCTCAAGCTCTTGCTGGGCGCCACCGTCTCGATCGACGTGCCGAGCATGATGCAAGACATGGCCTTTATGATCGCCATCCCCGCTGTGCTCGGCATCGTGATCAACGAGCTCACGCGCGGTTGGGGTCATGAGAAACTCTCCCCCGCGCTTTCGCCCGCCTGCAAGTTCATGATGATGGGCGTCATCGCGTCCAACTCCACCGCCATGAGCGAGTACGTGCTGCACATGAACACGGTGCGCCTGGAAGTCGCCCTCTTTATTTTGGTCTTCGCCATCAGCGGCTTTATCGTCGGTTTTCTGGTCGCACGTGCGCTGCATCTGCCGTATAGCGAGACGACCACCATGTGCTTTACCTGCGGCATGCGTAACATCTCTTCGGGCGCCGTCATCGCCACGCAGTACTTTCCCGGCGAGGTCGTATTCCCCGTCATGTGCGGTACGCTGTTTCAACAGGTGCTGGCCTCGATTATCGGACATCTCTTTGAGCGCCTGACCGGCGAGGAGCGCGCCAAACAGCGCAAGCGGGTCAAGGCCGGCCGCGACGCGATGGCACGCTAGGCAGCACACTTTTCGCAGGCGCTCGCCTTTCTACACGAGCGTTTCCAGATGCGCGCGCAGGCGCTCAGCATCGGTATCGAGCGTGGTCTCGGCATTGACCTGGGCCAAACGATAGCCCACAAAGTAGGGCGAAACCACCCAACGTGGCAGCGCCTTGGCAATGGTCCGACCGCCCAGGTGATAGAAGAACAAGTTGTACGACTCTGCGCGACCGCCGTGGTGCTCGTTCAGGATATAGCGCAGAGCCACCTGAATTGCATCGGCAAACAGGTCCGCTTCGGCTTGGTCGCGGGCGTCGTCGCTGGCGGCGATTCCCTGTGGAGCCGAGACATTGACCTCAAAGAACCCCATGATCGGCTCGGTTGAGATGTTAACCGCAACCCTCCCCCGCCGCCAAACATCGATGCCTTCGAAATTGTTGGAAGTCAGCGCCGCATAGCCGTCCTCCTGTTCCAAGCCCACAATCTGCATGTGTGGATGGACGAGGCTGCCGCCCGAAAGCGGGCCTTTGTTCTTGTACATGAGCACACTGCGGTACTGTTGGGAATCGATCATCTGCTGCCAGCAGCCCAGGGCAAACCGCATCACATGATGCAGCTCATCCGGTTCATAGGTCACCAGGTCGGCGTCGTGATTGGCCGACTCGATCAATACGGTCTGACGGGTGGCCCGCAAGGTCTTGAACTTATTCTCGAGCCAGATGCAGTCACCATCGCGCTGGATGATGTTGGCGAGCCCCTCCGTGTCGCAAAAAGGACACGCGGTGCCAGGACGACGGTTGTCGTCGGGCTTGCCGCTCGCCTGCTGAACGTCAAATACGAGCGCCACGGGTTATACCTCCAGCGGCACGATCTTGGTGCCATGGAGCTCGGAGACGCCTAGCGCCGCCGTGACCGCGTCGCGATTTGCCGTAGTGATGCCGCCGCCGGGAAGGATGGTCAAACGATCGCCCGCATACTCGATTAAACGAGCCAGGTTTTCGAAGTTGTCCTCGATCGGCGTACCGGCAGCACCACCGTGCGTGAGGATGCGCGTAACGCCGCAGTCGGCAAGTGTATCAATCGCATCGAGCTGAGACTCGGGCGAGAGCTGGTCAAATGCCATGTGGAAGGTGATGTCAAGGGATTCGCGCTTGCACTCCTCGGTCGCGCAGCCCGTAGCCATCACGAGAGCGCCCAGCGTAAGATCGTCGAGCGCCCAGCCGCCGGCACAGGGCTTGCAGCAGCCAAAGACCAGACCGTCAACGCCGGCACTCACAGCAAGGCCCAGGTCCATCTCCATCATGCGCAGCTCGTCCTGGTTGTAATGAAAGTCGCCACCACGCGGACGAATCATGCACATCACTCGCGCGTCATGCTCGTGAGCGTAACTGACTGTAGTGCTAATAACACCGGCGGAAGGCGAGGTGCCACCGACGGCGAGGTTGTCACACAGCTCAATGCGCCCCGCACCGGCCTCGATGGCCGCCGGCACTCGCTCAAAGTTCTCGGCACAAAACTCGTACAGCATAGATAGGCCCCCAAAGACAGCAGATGTTTTCCGACGGGCATTGTCACACATCCCCATGAAGTTGCGGTGGAATAGGGACTGTTTTGGCCTCTAGAGCCCCCATTTAGTCCCTATTTCACCGCAACTTAAAATGATTCCTTGGGAACGGCGCGACTGGCCGAAAAATGTTGCCGATACCGAATGTTGCGCAACATGATTCGCGAATCTTGGTCAACCATAGCAGTATCGACATTCGTATCCAGAGGAAAGGATTGCCATGTTTAAGAGCATCCAAAAGAGCGGAAGGATCGCAGCAGTCGCCATCGGCCTGATCGCAGCCCTGTCTCCGCTCGCATCCCCTCCTGCAGCATTAGCCGGTGGTAGCGTACCGACGCCTGAACTTGAGAAGTCGTACAGCTTTAAGACCAGCAACGATATCAGTCTTTCGGACTTCCGCACCAGCGGTCATACGCAATTCGGTTATCTATTTGATTGTGATGGCTATTTCAATGATAGGAGCGTTGCTCTTATTAATTTAGAAGATGGCAGCACAAGCCCCGTTAACATTCCGGATGAGTACTATGATTCTGCATGTCTTTCAGAAAACGATGAACTCTACTGGGTAGATAATGGCAATTTAGTCGTATTCTCACCGAACACCAAAACACGGACAGTTCATCCCATCAATCCAACCAAATATGCTCATACCGAAGTAATCATCTCCGAAAACTGCAAAAGAGCAGCTGTGGAATGTTATGACTCTGATTATGCACCTAAACAGGTCATGTTCTATGACCTCAACTCCGATGAACCAATTCAGTCTTATCAGTCAAATAAAGACGACTCTTCGTACTACTTCTCAAAAGATATGAGCCGTCTATATGCCTTACAGGACAATACTAAGGACGGCGTCGTTGCACTTAGGGTTTTCAACTGTGATACAGGGTCAACAGAATTAAAGACCGTCAACGTAAAAAAGGATGATAGGTCTTCGGATGTCAACTGCATTACCCTCAGTTCCAGCTCGGACGACATTTATCTTCAGAGCGATATCGCGTTAATCAAAGCAGACCGCGACGGGAATATGCGCATTCTACTCAATGATGACGACCTCGCCCCTGGCGGACTGTATTCATCAACATCGACGGAGTTCTATTCCGTCTACACAAAGAATGGTTCGAACGATCTTTTCGAAGAAGATGATGGTGATTACTACTTAAATGAACAGGATGCAAACCTTAGCATTCTCGATTTACGAAGCGATGACATCATCAGCACAACCGCCTACCCTTTCGGCTATGGAATCCTCGACGGCATCTCGCATGACGGAAACATCTTGCTGGGATATTGCGTCGACAATGACAAGTTGGGAAATTTCCTAGTAGATGCCAAATCTGGATCAAAAGTCAAATTCGGTTCCTCGGACAATTGTCTTTCATTCATGAATGGCGACCGAGAAATACTGGCGACTTATCAGAGCGATTACATGCTTCATGTGAACATCTACAAGTCGAACATTCCCCATTCAATCCCCGATGATGTTCTCTACTTTGTCCAGACTCACCTGCCGTTTGTTATGGGCGGTGGCGTGGCGATCGTCCTCATCATCGGTGGCGCGATTGTTGTCCTTTGCATCCGCAAGAAGCGCGCGAAGACCGCGAACGGCATGGCAGCCACAGCGCCCAAGCTTCAGCGTAAGCAGCGTCGTCGTCAGAAGCGCGCCCAGCAGAACGCCGTTCCACCCGCAGCACCTGCGATGCCGACAGCACCGGCAGCTCCGGCCGAGTCTGCCCACTTCTGCCGCCACTGCGGAACCCCGCTCGTACCCGAAGCCCAGTTCTGCCCAACATGCGGACAAAAGGTAGACTAGCGAACAAAACTCGATAGACCCCAACCACCAAGGCCCCGTTCCGAATCACTCCAGAACGGGGCCCTATTTTGGGAGCAGAGGGTAGCGACCTAGTCGTTGGGGACGTTCTTAAACGACTAGTCATTTAAGAACGTCCAACGACTACCCCAGCAACGTCGATGTTTTGGCAACGACAGCGAGCGAGCCGCATTTGAGACAAGGTGACGTGAAACGAAAGGGCGCTGACCTTCTGGTCGCGCCCTTGAAGTTGAACGTCAGATTGTCCAAATGCGGCCCGCGCAGCGTCGACTGGTCCGCCGTTCGGTAGAACGGCGGAACCTCCTAGCCTCCGAGATATGCTTTGCGGACGTTATCGTCGTGCAGGAGCTCTTGGCCCGTGCCGGTCATGGTGATCTTGCCGGTCTCGAGCACGTAGCCGCGCGTAGCAATCGAAAGCGCCATCTGTGCGTTCTGCTCGACCAGGAGCACCGTGGTGCCGGCCTTGTGCAGGTCCTCGACAATCTGGAAGATCTGCTCAATCAGAATCGGTGCCAAGCCCATGGAAGGCTCGTCGAGCATGAGCAGCTTGGGGTTACTCATAAGTGCGCGCCCCATAACGAGCATCTGCTGCTCGCCGCCCGAAAGGGTGCCGGCGACCTGGCGACGGCGCTCCTTAAGGCGCGGGAACTGCTCGTAGACGCGCTCCAGGCCCGGAGCAACCGTGGACTTGGGCTGTGTATAAGCACCCATCTCCAGGTTCTCCTCGACCGTCATCTGCAAAAAGGCGCGACGGCCCTCGGGGACCTGAGCCAGGCCCTTGCCCACCAGCTTGTCGGCAGGCGTATGGGTAATGTCCTCGCCCATAAATTTGATGGAGCCGGTCTTGGAACGCAGCAGGCCCGAGACGGTTTTAAGCGTCGTGGACTTACCGGCACCGTTGGCGCCAATCAAGGCCACGATCTCACCCTCGTTGACGTTAAAGGAGATGTCTTTGATGGCGTGGATGGCGCCGTACCAGACGTTGATGTTGTAGACGGAAAGCATCGGCTCTGCCATTTAGTTCTCCCCCTTATCCTGCTTGCCCAGATACGCCTCGATAACAGCGTCGTTGTTCTGGATTTCCTCGGCCGTGCCCTTGGCGATGACCTTACCAAAGTTGAGCACGCAGATGCCCTCGCAGATATTCATAACGAGCGACATGTCGTGCTCGATAAGCATGATGGCGATACCAAAGGTGTCGCGAATCTTAACGATGTTCTCCATGAGTTCCGCGGTCTCGGACGGGTTCATGCCGGCGGCAGGCTCGTCGAGCAGCAGCAGTTTGGGGTTGGTGGCAAGCGCGCGGACGATCTCCAGACGACGCTGGGCGCCGTAAGGCAGCGAGCCGGCCTGCTCGTTTGCCAGATGCTCCATATCAAAGATGGACAGCAGCTCCATGGCGCGCTCGTGGGCGGCCTTCTCGTGCTTCCAATACGTCGGCAGGCGCAGCACGCCCTCAAAGCCGGAGTAGCGCTCCTGGTTATGCAGGCCAACCTTAACGTTATCCTCCACCGTCATGGTGTTGAACAGGCGAATGTTCTGGAATGTACGGGCAATACCCATGCGGTTGACCTGATAGACCGACTTGCCCGAGGTATCCTCGCCGTCGAGCAGGATGGTGCCGTGCGTGGGTTGATACACCTTGGTGAGCAGGTTGAAGACCGTGGTCTTACCGGCACCGTTGGGGCCGATCAGACCGGCGATCTCGGTCTTGCCGATAGTCAGGCTAAAGTCGTCGACTGCCTTAAGGCCACCGAACTCAATGCCCAGGTGGATGCACTCGAGTGCAGGGCGCTCGCCCAGGTCGCGGTCGGGAACGATGGCGCCAGAAGGATACGGGACCATCTTGCCCTTCTTGAACTCAAATTTACTGGGCATCGGCTGCCACCTCCTTCTTGGAAGCAAAGCGGTCCTTGACGCGACCGAAGAACGCCTTGAGCTGCGGGTTGTTGGTAAAGATCATGACCAGGATCAGCACGATGGCGTAGATGAGCATGCGGTAGTCCGAGAACTGGCGGAGCAGCTCGGGAAGCACCGTGAGCAGCGCCGCCGCGATGACGGAGCCGCGCATATTGCCCAGACCGCCCAGGACCACGAACACCAGAATGAGGATGGACGTGTTGAAGTCGAACTTGGTGGCGGAGAGCTGCGAGAAGTTACCGCCGAAGAGGGCTCCGGCAGCACCGGCGAGGGCAGCGGAAACCACGAAGGCGATCATGCGATACTCGGTGACGGAGATGCCTACGGACTCGGCTGCAATCTTGTTATCGCGCACGGCCATAATGGCACGGCCGGTACGGCTGCGAACCAGGTTGAGCACGATCACGAGTGCGACCATGACCAGGATGGCACCGGCGAGGAAGGTCGAGTACGTCGACACGCCCGAGGCACCCTGGGCGCCCTTGATGATGGCGGTGCCGTCCTCGAGCAGGTGCAAGTCGTCGATCGTAGAGTTGCCCGTGATGTTAAAGATCACGTGCAGGCCGCGGGAGTCGACGCCCACAATGAGGCAGGTGACGATTTCTTTGATGATCTCGCCAAAAGCCAGGGTCACGATAGCCAGGTAATCGCCGCTCAGGCGAAGGACCGGGATGCCGATCAAGAAGCCCAGGATGGCGGCAGCGATGGCGCCGACCACGATGCTGATGATAAGGCGCACCGGATCGGAAGGAATAGCGCTCTCGAGGGCGACCGCGGTGACGATACCCGTGTAGGCACCGATACTCATAAAGCCCGCATGGCCCAGCGACAAGTCGCCCGCGATGCCGACGACGAGGTTGAGGGAAATGGCCATGACGATGTAGGCCGTAATGGGAACCAACTGACCGGCAATCATGCGCGGGATCATATGGTTGGACTGCATAAAGAACACGATGGCGAACGCCGCAAGGCACATGGCGTACGTAACAAAGTCGTGACGCGTCTGCTTGTCTTTAAGAAACTTCATAACGCTCACCTACACCTTCTCGGGGACGTACTTGCCCAAGAGGCCGGCAGGCTTGACGAGCAGGACGATGATCAGAACACCAAAGACGATGGAGTTGGCAAGGCTCGTGGAAATGTAAGCCTGTGCCATCGCCTCGATGATGCCGATGAGAATGCCGCCGACAAAGGCGCCGGGGATGGAGCCGATGCCACCGAAGACGGCGGCGTCGAAGGCCTTGATGCCAGGCATGGCGCCTGTCGTGGGCTGCAGCACCGGCGAGTAGGAGCACAGCAGCACGCCGGCGATGGCGGCAAGGGCAGAGCCGATGGCAAACGTCATCGAGATGGTGCGGTTGACGTTGATGCCCATGAGCTGAGCGGCGGCCTTGTCCTCGGACACGGCGCGCATGGCTTTGCCCATCTTGGTCTTGCCTGTAAAGAACATCAGGCCGGCCATGATAACCAGGCAGGCGACGATGGTGACAAGTGAGACGGCGCTTACGTTGAACTTGGCCAAGAACTCCGGCACCTGGAAGGTGACGAGCGAAGTGAAGTTCTTGGGCGTGGCGCCCCACAGAAGCTGCGCGGCGTTCTGCAGAAAGTAGGACACGCCGATAGCCGTGATCAGAACGGCCAGCGGGCCCGCCTGGCGCAGCGGTTTGTATGCCAGACCCTCGATGAGAACACCGAGAACGGTACAGACCACACAAGAGAGAACTACAGATGCCCAGCCCGGGAGGCCGAGATACGACGTGGCACAGAACGAGACATAGGCACCGACCATGATGACGTCGCCGTGAGCGAAGTTGAGCATCTTGGCGATACCGTAGACCATGGTGTAGCCCAACGCGATGATGGCGTAGACGCTGCCCATGGACAGGCCGTTGACCAGGTATTGGATAAAGACCGTCATGTTCCACATCCCCCTTTCGAATAGGTTTCCAGTTGATGTATGAAACAGGGACGTTACATCGTCCCTAGATACCAAGCAAGCAGGGAAGGCCAAAACCTCCCCTGCTTGGGATCAAAACCGCTCTATGTAAGGCGGCCAATTAGGCCTGTACGTACTTGCCGTCGGTGATGACGTAAGTCGTGGGCTCCTTCTGGACCTGGCCCTTATCGTTCCAGGTGAGCTTGCCGGTCAGACCGTCAACGGTAATCTTGAGCATAGCCTTGGACAGCTTCTCGGCGGCCTCGGTCGGGTCGGCGTCGACACCAAGACCGGCCTCCTTGAGGGCCTCGGCCACCGCGTGCACGCCGTCGTAGGCGTCGGCGGCAAACTGGTCGGGGGTATCGCCGTACTTATCCTTGTAAGCGTTGACGAAGTCGGCGTTCTTCTCGTCGTCGGCAGAGAACGGGGTCATGAGCAGCAGACCCTCGGCAAGAGAGGTATCGAAGCCCTCAACGCCCAGGATGCCATCCATGCCGTCGCAGCCCATCATCTTGACGTCGTAGCCCATGTCCTTGGCGTTCTTGAGCAGGACGGACGCCGGCGTGTAGTAGATCGGCGCAAAGATCATGGTGGCGCCGGCCTGCTTGGCCTTGGTCAGCTGGTTGGTAAAGCTCGTGGCGGAGTCGTCCTTAAAGGTCTCCTCGTCAACAATCTCGAGCTTGGACTCAGCGGCCTGGGCCTTAAAGGAATCTGCGATGCCCGAAGAATAGGCGTCGCCGGAGTTATAGAACAGCACGAACTTCTCGTCCGCATACTTCTGCGCCAGGAACTTGGCAGCGTTGACGCCCTGGTTGGGGTCGGTGAAGCAAACCTGGAAGACGCAATCCTTGCCGTCGGTGACGTCCTCGGAGGACGCGGACGGGGTGATCATGAACGTCTTGGGGTCGTTACCGCACTCTGCGGCAACGGCAACCGACGCACCCGTGGTGGTCGGGCCGACGAGGGCCTGCATGCCCCAGTCGAGCAGGGTATTCAAGGCGTTGACGGCCTTCTCGCCATCGGCCTGGTCATCCTCGGCCTTGCTGGCAAGCGGCAGCTCCTTGGTGGAGAAGTCCTTGCAGCCGAGCTCGACACCCTGGGTAACGGACTTGCCGTAGGACGCGTTGGCGCCGGTCAGCGGGCCGATGGTGCCGATCTTAAACGAAGCGTCGCCCGAAGCGGAACCGCTGTCGCCGCCGTTGGAGGAGCAGCCAGCTAGAATGGACATCGCCCCCAGACCTGCTGCGCTCGCGATAACGCTCCTGCGATTCATAACAGGGTTCAATGACTTACCGGTGAGGCTCGACATGCGGCTCTCCTCTCAAATCTCGTCGGGTTTCGGTTACCCGACAGGCCATCCTTCGCCGTGTTCGGCGTTCGCAAAATAGTAGACGCTTTAGTTGAGAAAAGTGGCGATTATTTCAACTTTTCTTTTGTTTTGCCCATTTATCCATAATTCTGCGTATTCCTGTCGGTTTATGCAGTTTAGCCACTTTATTGTGTGAAAGTAATGTTTCCGTTCTGTTACAGGCGTCCTTGCCCTGCATAAAACGGCCCCACCGGTCTCGTTATATGCACTTAGGCGGCGATGTACTTGCCGTCCTGAATCGCATAGGCCGTAGCGGGCTTTTCGACTTGGCCCTCGTCGTTCCACGTGAGCTCGCCCGTCAGGCCCTCAATCTTGATCTTGCGCATGGCCTTGGTGAGCTGGTTGGTAAAGCTCGTGGAAGAATCGTCCTTAAAGGTCTCGGTATCAACGATATCAAGCTTGGACGCCTTGGCCTGCTCGGCGAAGATATCGGCGGCGCCTGAGCTGTACGTGTCGCCAGCGTTATAGAACAGGGCGATCTTGGCATCCGCGTACTTCTCGGCCAAGAACTTCGTGGCACCGGTGCCCATGGCGGGATCGGTAAAGCAAGCCTTATGGCGCAAACGTTGACAGTTTGTTACGGAGTTTCGTTTGTAGCGAGCATGTTTCCAATGTTTCCGCAGCGTTTCGGGGGTGCCGTTTTGTGCGGCTCCTGTTGCCTGGCGAGCACGCGCCCTCGGTTCACGCTAGAATGCACTCAACCTTTAAGCGGTTAATCCATCCATAAGATGCACGAAGGAGCTATCTATGAGCGAACCCCTGCGCACCGTGAACGTCGGCCTCATCGGTCTGGGAACCGTCGGCGGCGGCGTGGCCCGTCTGATCAAGAGCCACCACGATGAGTACCTGGCAGCCTACGGCATCGACCTTAAGCTGACCCGCGCCTGCGCGCTTGCTTGGGAGCAGGCCGAGGCAGCCGGTATTGAGCGTGAGGCCTTTACGAGCGACTGGCACGACGTCGTCACCGACCCCGCCGTCGACATCGTCGTCGAGCTGATCGGCGGCGAGCATCCCGCAACCGAGATCTTTACCACCGCCTTCGAGAACGGCAAGCACGTCGTCTCTGCCAACAAGGCCCTGCTGGGCCGTCATGTCGAGACGCTCGCCGAGAAGGCGCGCGCATGCGGCGTGCAGATTAAGTGCGAGGCCAGCTGCGGCGGCGGCATCCCCATCGTGAGCACGCTCGAGCACGACTTGGTGGGCAACAAGGTCCTGACCATCGCCGGCATTCTCAACGGCACCACCAACTACATCCTGTCGCGCATGGACGCCGAGGGCGCCGATTACGCCGACGTGCTCGCCGACGCCCAGGCCAAGGGCTACGCCGAGGCCGACCCGTCCGCCGACGTCGACGGCTTCGACGCCGCCAGCAAGACGGCGATCCTCGCCTCCATCGGCTTTGGCACCCGCGTGACCACCGATGATGTGTACCAGCAGGGTATTCGCACCATCGGCACCGAGGACATCGCCCAGGCCCGCGAACTCGGCTACACCATTAAGCTGCTCGGCATCGCCCGCAACACCGACGCCGGCGTCGACGTTCGCGTGCATCCCACGCTGATCCCCGCCGACCACATGCTCGCCAAGGTCAACGGTGCCATGAACGCCGTCTACGTGGTAGGCGACGCCGTGGGCGAGACCATGTTCTACGGTGCCGGCGCAGGCTCCTTCCCCACCGCGAGCGCCGTCGTGGGCGATATCCTGTCGCTCTCCGAGCAGATCAGCCGCGGCGTGGCTCCGCTGCCCGAGATTGAGCCCTATGGCCACAACCTCGCCTTTAAGCCCATGGACGAACTCCAGACCAAGTACTATGTGCGCCTGAAGGTCGCCGACCGCGTGGGTGCCCTGTCCGAGACGGTCGACATCTTTGCCAAGCACAACATCTCGATCTCGCTCATCAACCAGGTCGAGGACGGCAAGTCGGGCGTCAGCGATGCCTGCTCGGTCATCTTCCTGACGCACCGCGCGCTCGAGAAGGACGTCCAGGCTGCCGCCGCCGAGCTTGCCAGCGTCGACTGCGTGGCCGAAGTCGCCAACGTCCTGCGCATCGAGGACGTCGAGGCCTGGACCGAAGGCGTCATGGCCAACTAGCCCGATTCTCGGCAAATCAAATAACGCATGAGGGGCTCCCGTCCGATTGGATGGGAGCCCCTTTTAGTTACATCTTTTGCACGAAGTGGTCGACTAACGTTTGAACAACTTGACCGTTCGTCAACAACCGTGGATACCGTTTGCCGATATGCGACGGCAGCTGTATTTTGCCGCCGCTATGCTGTGCCGTGTATGTCCGCCCGCGATGAGAGGAAGCACCATGTTGCTCGAGGGCAAGAAAGCAATCATCACCGGAGGCACGCGCGGTATCGGCTATGCGATCGCCTGCCGTTTTATCGAGGAGGGCGCTGCCGTCACCGTCTTTGGCTCGCGCCAGGAGACTGCCGACGCGGCCGTTGAGAAGCTGACAGCCGCCTATCCCGACGCCAAGGTCTGGGGCCGTTCCTGCGACCTCACCTCACTCGAGGCCGTGACCGAGGCCTTTACGCAGGCCGCAGCCGACATGGGCGGTCTCGATACGGTCGTCAACAACGCCGGCATCTCCCAGCGCTCGCCCCTTTTGGATTACACGGCCGAGGAGTTTGCAAAGGTCATGGACCTCAACGTCGTCGCTGTCTTTAACGGTCACCAGGCGGCCGCCAAGATTATGACCGAGGCCGGCCACGGCGGCACCATCACTACCACGAGCTCGATGGTCGCCAAGTACGGCCAGCCCTCCGGCGTCGGTTACCCCACGTCCAAGTTTGCCGTCAATGGCATGGTCCAGTCGCTCTCGCGCGAGCTCGCCCCCATGGGTATTCGCGTCAACGCCGTCGCCCCAGGCGTAACCAAGACCGATATGGTCGCCAACCTGCCCGAAGAGGTCATCAAGCCCATCATCGCCACCATTCCGCTGGGTCGCATGGGCGAGCCCGAGGATGTCGCCAACGCCTTTGTCTTCTTGGCAAGCGACATGTCCTCCTATGTCACGGGCGCCATCCTCCCCGTCGACGGAGCCGCCCGCTCCTAAAGGTCGCAAGCCACGACTCCTAGCCTCAACATTGCTCAACGCAAAAGGCGCGCTGCCTGCATCAACCGC
>JAXIYS010000063.1:0-14721 GCA_036304385.1 Collinsella sp.
CCCACGAGCCAGCCCGTGGCGCTCGAGCTTACACGCCGCGGCTCTATCTACGACCTTATGGAGGCCGGCGCGATCGTGCGCACGGCGTTCTGCGGTCCGTGCTTCGGCGCTGGCGAAACGCCCGCCAACAACGGCCTTTCGATCCGCCACACTACGCGCAACTTCCCCAACCGCGAGGGTTCCAAGCCGGGTAATGGCCAGCTGAGCGCCGTAGCCCTGATGGACGCCCGCTCCATTGCAGCGACGGCTGCCAACGGCGGCGTCCTGACGCCGGCGACCGACCTGCCCGAGGAGACTTGGGACGAGGCCTGCGAATACACCTTTGACGACGCGCCGTACAAGAAGCGCGTGTACTGGGGCTTTGGCAAGGCTGAGCCGGCCGACGAGCTGGTCGAGGGCCCCAACATCAAGCCGTGGCCCGCGATGGAGCCTCTCGGCGACGACATCCTGCTCAAGGTGTGCTCCAAGATCATGGACCCGGTCACTACGACCGACGAGCTCATTCCCTCGGGCGAGACGAGCTCCTTCCGCTCCAACCCGCTGGGTCTGGCCGAGTTTACGCTCAGCCGTCGCGACCCTGCCTACGTGGGCCGCTCCAAGGAGGTCGACGCGGTGGAAAAGCGCCGCGTTGCCGGCGAGGCAGCGGGCGACCTGGTGGCACTCGATGCCGAGCTTGCCAGCGTGTTTGAGGCGCTGACCGGCGCGGGTGTCGCGGCCGATGCCAAGGCGACTGAGTACGGCTCCATGCTCTATGCCAAGAAGCCCGGTGACGGTTCTGCCCGCGAGCAGGCCGCGAGCTGCCAGCGCGTAATTGGCGGCCTGGCCAACATCGTCCACGAGTACGCCACCAAGCGCTATCGCTCCAACGTGATGAACTGGGGCATGGTGCCCTTCCAGATGGAGGCCGAGCCCAGCTTTGAGGTGGGCGACTACGTCTTTGTGCCGGGTATCCGCGCCGCGCTCGACGGCGACCTGAAGGACATCGCCGCTTACGTGGTTCGCGCCGATGGTGCGGTCGAGCAGATTGAGCTTTACATTGCCGATATGACGGCAGAGGAGCGTGCCATCGTCAAGGCCGGCTGCCTGATCAACTACAATAAGTTCAAGGCCGCTGCCGAGTAACGCACTTAATTGTCCGCCCGGGGCCACCCTTTCCCGCCCGCTCACGCGCTTCGCGAGGGTCGCGTTCGGCAAAGGGTGGCCCCGGGCTACATTTCTGCGTTCTCGTTGGGTCTTGAGGGACGCTAATAATTGACTGGGACCACCACAAAGGTGCCTGCCCGGCGGGTCCTTATTTCGATGGGGTCCAGGTTATTTCATCGTCAAATAGCCAAGTGCGTGCCGAGCCACTGTTGCGCGCTGTCTGCGGATCGGGCTCGCAGGTTTGTTCGTAGGCATCCTCGGTACACCGATCCATAAAATCGACGACTGCCGTCTGGTCGCCCTCCATGACGTAGATTACGTTGCCATCCGAGATATAGACCCCCGGTCCTTCATTGTCCACGTAGCCGGGGTCGTATGAGACGTTGCACAATCTGCTCCCGTTTGCCGCATCGAGTTCAAGGGTCGAATAATACCCGCCATTCATTTGGCCTTTCTTGGCTCGATATATTGCGGCGCCGTACCATCGCTTAAACGTCTTGCCTTTGAGTAAACTGGTTGCCTTGCCGATAAGCTGCTCATCTTGGGTATAGCGCGTGGCTCCAAGTTCGATTCGGGGATAGTTACTGACCCCAAGCGCTGCGGGCGTACCGTCGAAATCGACGGTGATTGAATCGGGTTTGACGATATCGGTGAGAATTTCGATGGGGTAGCTTACGGTCTCAAGCGCCGCCTGCGTCGCAGAGGCGGGGAGAAATGCGAGATAGATAATTCCTACGCCGACTGCGGTAATCGCAAACGCTAAGACGAGCAGGCCGATATAGGTGGAGCGTTTCACGGCGGGTACCTCGCAAACAGCATGCATTCATTAAGATAGGTGATACCAGCTTACGACAATATTCAAAAGAAAGCGATCGATCGAAATGACGGGGCGAAAAGGCCCTATTGGGCTTCGATTTGACCTCTAATAGGAATATTTGCCCCACTCATTCTGGGCGAGAGGTCAATAATCGAGTCCACGAGTTTTGAGCGATACTCTTCTCACTAAACTCACTATTTTCACTATAAGCACTATAAATACGATAGGGAGGACGACGAGAACAATGTGGCGTGCGATAGCTAAGCCGTTTAAGCCGGACTCTGACCTTGAATCTCTGCCTCTATCTGTGCGAACGGGCTATTGTCGGTTCTCGATTCCATCACTGCGTTCTCGTTGGGTCTGGGGATCGCCAAACGTTGACTGGGCTTGATACCGCCTCTTTTTATTGGGGCGGTTTCTTTGTTGGACCACCACGAAGGTGCCTGTCCCCTTTGTGGTGGTTCTTGGTTTGTCTCGATCTGTAACATCTTGGCCGCTAAAAGTGGGCTTGGTGTTACAGATTTAGATTTTCGATTCGGGCGTCTTCGGTTCGTCTCGATTTGTAACAGATAGAGCCCTATTTGCCGAGTAGATGTTACAGATTGAGATAGTGAGGGGACGAGGCCGTAGCGGGTGAGCGTGCCTGCCCCCTATCTCTTAATCACTCATAAAATCTTATATATAGAGACTTAGATTTATGTATAAGATCTCGCAAAGCTGGCAACAATACTTCTCGAACAACGTGAAGCCGCCCCGTAGGGCGGCCGCCCCAAGAGAGGTGATTCCATGAGAATCGATAAGCTAGCAATGACGTCGCGCGAGGCGTTGCAGACCGCCATGAGCACGGCTGCCGACGCGCAGGCTGGCGCGGTGGAGCCGATTCATCTGCTGTCTGCCCTGCTCGGTGCCGGCGAGCGCAATATCTCCGTGATCATCGAGCGCATCGGTGCCGATCCGGCACAGCTCGCACGCTCCACACAGGATGCCATCGACCATGCGCCCAAGGTTTCCGGCGAGGGCCAGCAGATGGGTCTTTCCAACGAGCTCGTCCGCGTCATCGAAAAGGCCGAGAAGAAGGCCACCAAGATGGGCGACAGCTTTGTGGTGACCGAGCATCTGCTCATGGCACTTGCCGAGGACAAGGGCGAGGCGGGCCGCGTGCTGCGCGACGCCGGCGTGACCAAGGAGCGCATCGAGCAGGTCTACGAGGAGCTGCGTGGCGATGACCGCGTGACATCTGCCGAGGACAAAACCCAGTTTGAGGCGCTGGAGCAGTACGGTCGCAACATCTGTGACCTCGCCCGCGCCGGCAAGCTCGACCCGGTCATCGGCCGTACCGACGAGATCCGCCGTACCATTCAGGTCCTGTCCCGCCGCACCAAGAATAACCCTGTGCTCATCGGCGAGCCGGGCGTCGGCAAGACGGCCATCGTCGAGGGCATCGCCCAGCGTATCGTGGCCGGCGACGTGCCGAGCACCCTGCGCGACCGCGACCTTATCGAGCTCGACATGAGCGCGCTGGTCGCCGGCGCCAAGTACCGCGGCGAGTTCGAGGACCGCTTAAAGGCCGTGCTCAAGGAGGTGCAGAAGTCCGAGGGCAAGGTCATCCTGTTCATCGATGAGCTCCACACTATCGTGGGCGCGGGTGCCACCGAGGGCTCCATGGACGCCGGCAACATCCTCAAGCCGGCGCTCGCCCGTGGCGACCTGCACGCGATCGGCGCGACCACGCTCGACGAATACCGCAAGTACATCGAGAAGGATGCGGCGCTCGCGCGTCGTTTCCAGACCGTTATGGTGAGCGAGCCTACCGTCGAGGACACCATCTCGATCCTGCGTGGTCTCAAGGAGAAGTACGAGATCTTCCACGGCGTGCACATCACCGATAGCGCGCTCGTGGCCGCCGCCGACCTCTCCGATCGCTACATCGCCGACCGCTTCCTGCCCGACAAGGCCATCGACCTGGTCGATGAGGCCGCGAGCCGCCTGCGCATGGAACTCGACAGCATGCCGGTCGAGATCGACGCCACCACGCGTCAGCTCACCCAGCTGCAGATCGAGGAACAGGCGCTCATGAAAGAGACCGATGACGCCTCCAAGGAGCGTCTGGAGGCCCTGCGCCAGGAGATTGCCGAGGTCCAGGAAAAGCTTAACGTGCAAAAGGCCGGCTGGCTCAACCAGAAGAACGCCATCGACCACGTGCAAGAGCTCAAGGGGCAGCTCGACGAGGCCAAGAGCGAAGAGGAGCGCGCGACGCGCAATGGCGATTTGGGTCGTGCGTCCGAGCTGCGCTACTCCGTGATTCCGGGCCTGCAGCAGCAGATTCAGGATTCCGAGGCCGCGCTCGAGGCGCAAAAGCAGCAGGACGGCGAGGGCCTCAACGAACAGGTGACCTCCGATGAGATCGCCGAGGTCGTGAGCGCCTGGACCGGCGTGCCCGTGTCCAAGATGATGCAGGGCGAACTCGACAAGCTCAAGGGCTTGGAGGGCGAGCTGCATAAGCGCGTCATCGGCCAGGACGAGGCCGTCTCCGCCGTCGCCGCAGCTGTGCGCCGCAGCCGTGCGGGCCTCTCCGATCCGGACAAGCCCATCGGAAGCTTCTTCTTCCTGGGTCCCACCGGCGTGGGCAAGACCGAGCTCGCCAAGGCGCTGGCCGAGTGCCTGTTCGATGACGAGCGCGCGCTCGTGCGTATCGACATGTCCGAATACATGGAGAAGTTCAGCGTCCAGCGTCTGATCGGTGCGCCCCCGGGATACGTGGGCTACGACGAGGGCGGCCAGCTCACCGAGGCCGTGCGCCGTCGCCCGTACTCCGTAATCTTGCTCGACGAGATGGAGAAGGCTCATCCTGATGTCTTCAACGTGCTGTTGCAGGTGCTCGACGACGGTCGTCTGACCGATGGCCAGGGTCGCCAGGTGTCCTTCAAGAACACGATTATCATCATGACGTCCAACGTGGGCTCCAAGGCCATCGCCGATCTGTCCGGTAAGGACGAGGAGGAGATGCGCCATCAGGTCGACGCTGCCATGGCTCAGACCTTCCGCCCCGAGTTCCTCAACCGTATCGACGATATCGTGGTGTTCCATCCGCTCGGTATGGCGCAGATCGAGAAGATCGTCGACATCCAGCTCGCCGACGTCCGCGCGCGTCTGGCCAAGGAGCGCATGACGCTTGCCATCACCCCGGCGGCCAAGCAGATGCTCGCCGTGGGCGGCCTGGACCCGGTCTTTGGCGCCCGTCCGCTCAAGCGTCTGGTTCAGCGCGAGGTCGTGGATGCCATCGCCGCCGCTATCATCGACGGCACGGTGCGCGAGGGCGATCAGGTGACGGTCGATGCCGACAAGGACGGCGGCTTTACCGTCGTGTGCGACAACACGCCGGCGGCCACCTATGAGGTCCCCGACGCCGAATAGATTTATGGGACATGCCTTAAAATCTGCCAGCCGTCTCTAAACGCCAAGGGCGGCGGATCCAATTGGGTCCGCCGCCCTTTTTCGTGCGACAATCGATAATGTTGAACGGATGCGATGCAAGGAGCTATGCAGATGAAAGACGAGAACAAGACGAACGCACCGGCGGCTGAGATAGCGTCCGCCGCACCAAGGCCCGCGCCGAAACCGGCGCCCAAGCCGTGCGACCCCTGCATCCGTGCCGAGAACGAGGACGATGACGGCTACGATCCCTACAGCGATCGCCGCCCCGAGCGCGAGCCGCTGTTCGAAGCCGACCCCTGGCGCTAGTTGCATCAAGTAGCTAATTTGGCGATGATTTTCTGGGACGGGTAGTCAAAAAAGTCCCGTCCCAAATCGACTGTCCAGGGAGTCGCATTCGAGCTTGGTTGTCCTCTCAGCCACTCGGCATCCTTCGAGCAGTAATAGTGAAAAAACTTGCCTAGGTGTTAATCAAGTAAGACACAATCTTGCTCTTCAATTAATCAAGAATAGGTATAATTTTGATTAGCTAGAGAGCAAGATTGGAGAATTATGGCATTCAACGACTTGGTCGCCCGGAAAATAAAGGACTTTGAACAGCAGGGGGTTCCGCGGGTCTTTGAGCGAGACCTTGATCTAGGAAATCCACAGGAGCCAAAGCGCGACAACATCGTAAATGTGATTGTGGGGGCCCGCCGTTGTGGAAAGACGTATCGCCTGTATCAGGAGATGCGGCGGCTTCAGAGCCGGGGCGTCGAGCTTGACCGGATGCTTTACTTCAATTTTGAGGATGAGCGCTTGCGCCCGTATGAGCCATCGCTGCTGGCGGACGTGCTCGACACGTTCTATGCGCTGTATCCTGCTGCTCGAACCGAGGGCGCTTATATTTTCTTTGACGAGATCCAGGAAATTCCCGAATGGGGTGCGTTTCTGCGGCGTGTAGTCGATACGGAGAAAGCGACCGTCTATGTGACGGGATCTTCTTCTAAGATGCTGTCCTCAGAACTTAAGAGCGAGTTCAGGGGTCGTTCTCTTGTGCGAGAGCTTTTTCCATTGAGCTTTTCGGAATACGTTCGATATAAGACGGGGAACGTTCCCGAGCCAGATGTGACCTTTTCCCCGAGCGATGCGGCGCTGCTTCGACATCATCTGATCGGATATCTTGAACGAGGGGGATTCATCGCGACACTTGGGCAGACGCCCGCAGACGCGATTCAGCTGCTACAGGAATATGCTTCGCGAACGGTCGCCATGGACGTCGTTGAACGCTACGACGTCAAGAACCCTCGCCTGGCATCGCTGTTCCTGACGCGGTGTATGGCATCTTCGGGACGAGAGCTGTCGGTGAACAAAGTGTATAACGAGTTCAAGAGCAGGCAGATACCCGTCAGTCGTAATTCGCTCAGCGACTTACTTGAGTATTATGAGGACGCCTACCTGTTGTTTTCTGTGCCGGAGTTCACGCGTTCACTGGCAAATAACATGCGGTCTGCGTCTAAGGTCTACGCTGTCGATCCTGCGATGTTTGGAGCATTCTCTCCCGCATCGGCATTGGACCAGGGCCAGAGGCTCGAGACCGCAGTGTTCAATGCGCTAAGAAGAAGGACTCCCGCGGTGAGGACCGGCTCGGTCTGCCGTCTGCTGATCAAAGAGAAGAGTAAAAGCCATGAGGTGGACTTTGTTGCTGGGGACGCACTTCTCATGCGGGCTTATAGCCTGATTCAGGTGAGCGCGGATATGGCAAGTGAGAAAACGCGCGAGCGCGAAATTGCCGCGCTTGATGCCTCGATGGCCCAGTTCGATCTTGGCGAGTCGGCAATCGTTACCATGGATGAACAGACCGATATTCCATGCGAGCACGGTGTGGTACACGTTATGCCCGCATGGAAGTGGCTCCTTGCCTAATCATCTATGGGCCTGTGGGGTCAGGACCTCCTGGCTCCTTCATCACGGTTGGGGAGCACCTTGCTGTGCCAGGCTAGTCCTGGGCTTTGATGCTCGGCAGGAGAATCTGGGCGAGGTAGTCGGTCTCGAGTTTGGTGGCGGCGTCTGCGTTGCCGTCTTTGCCAACCAGGTCGTTCTTGATCTGGCTATAGGTGTAGCGGTTGCCGGTCGTAAGCTCGACAAGCTCAATGGCCGTGTCCATGGGGTAGGTTGACACGGGGTTCTGCGTCCGTCCGTTGATGGTCTGGGGCACCACGTACGGATAGACGGGGCCGCTGGCGTAGACGGTATAACCGTTGCCTAGATTGGCCGCGCCCAAAACCGTATCGCCTTCATCGGGCGTAAAGCTCTCGCCCTCGCGCACCGCAACGAGCGTCACGAGCGGCGTATTGGCGTCGTCGCCCAGATAGATGCATAGCGTGCTTCCGTTTTGCCAAGTTGCGACCTTGCCGTACCACTCGACGGGAATATCGAGCTGGTAGAGGTCGGTTGCCTTGTGGCGAGCGTCAGCATCACGGGACGCCTGTGCCTTTTGCGCGCTCACGGCATTGACGGCGGCGTCGCGCCGCGCGGTTGCTGCCTGCTGGAGCACTTTGGCAGCCGCGGCGGAGCTCGCACCGCCCTCCTCGGCATACTTGGCGGCGGCATCGATCTGGTCGTCGGTTACCGTGTCGGCCGAAGGCACCTTGAGCTTAAAGGTAGCCTGGGCACTTAAATCCTGTTCATCGCTCTTAACGGTGACCTGCGTCTTGGTGGTCGGGACGGTATAGATGGTGCCGTCGGCCGCGATGGGGGAGGCAGCGATGGAGAGCGTGTAATCGCCAGGCAGCAGTTTGATGCCGCGGCCGTGCTCGTCAACATAGAGCGTTTCGCTCACGGAGGAGCCATCAGCGTCCTGACCACTCACCTGTACGGGAATCTTGGAGCCGGTAGAACAGTCGAGGCCCGCGGCATGCACGCCAATCTGCACTGACATCATCGTGTGGGCATTGGCGGCGACAGCGGCAGCCTGCTCTTGCTGATATCCGTTCCAGGCGGCATAGCCTGCGCCGCCGGCGACGAGCGCGGCGGCCACGACACCGGCGACCATCAGATTGCGGCGCTTGGGCGACATCTTGCGATGGCGAACCTCGGCCTCGCGTGCTGAGGGAACGGACGGTAGGGGGATATCGCCCATGGCGATGGTCTCGTCCACGGCAGGCGCAGAGCCCAGGCCGGGAAGCTCGCGGGTCAGCGAATCTTCGGCCGGCAAGCTGTCGAGCAAGATGGTTTCCTCGCTCGTGTCGGATTCGGGCTGGTCGTCGGCCTCGCATTCGGTGTCTTCATGATCTGCCTCATCTTCGGCAGGCTCAACGTCGTCTGCGTCCTGATCATCGGACTGCGCCTCGGCTTCCGACTCATCCTGCACATCAACGCCCGAATCGTCAAACGCAATCTCATCGAGTGAAATCCGGTCTAAGCTCTCCAAGGCCTCAGCGCAAGCTTCTGCATCTTGGGCCGCATCCTCTTGGCCCATCGTCTCATCTTTCATATATCCCCCAAGCTCAATATCGGGACAACACTGTACCCAAAAATGGAGCCATATAAAGCGCGTGCGAAATATAAGATCCGATTTAACTCGAGCGCATCGTTCGGCCGCATCCTCGCGGCAGCAAAAGGCCCCCGGAACGCGAACGAATCACATTCCGGGGGCTCTGCAATGCGTTGAGTTGCGCGGAGCCGGCTATGCTGCTTCGCGCTCAAGCGATGTCTGCGTCAGGCGCGTTACTCGGCGTGCGCGTAATCAACCTTGGCGCGGCGAGCGGTAGCCTTCTCCCAATCGCTGGTGCCCTCAAAGACATCCTGCTTGTAGGGATTGCGACCGAGCTTCTTGGCGCGGTAGGCGATGTAGATGATCGCGGCGACGTTGGCGATCAGCGCGGCAATCGAGACCGCGGTAGCGGCGCCGGGGTCGAGCGTGGAGTGGGTCACAAAGATGGACTCCTCCTGGAAGTACGGGAACACTTGGGCAAACATGCACCAAATGGCCAGCGTAAAGGCGCGGTTCTGGATCCAGCCGCCCTTGTTCCAGATAAAGGCGGCGACGGTGGGCGCCAGCAGCAGCGCAAAGCCGCAGAACCAGGAGTGGGTGGGCAGGCAGTTGTAGGTGTAGCAGAAGTTCCAGATATCGTAGGCGATGATGTAGACCCAGGTCATGTCGGGCCACAGCATGTCGGTCTGATCCTCGGAGGCGTAGACGCTCCACCAACCGGTCATGCAGAAGATGTTGATGATACCGGCAATGCCGTTGAACACGTTGTTCCAGCCGGCCAGCTGCGTAGCACCTTCGGAGGTGACCCAGGTGGACTCGCCCAGGACAAAGAAGTGATAGGCGCTCTCAAAGTCGGACACGACGGCAATCATGATGTTGATGGCGACGATCACAAACGGCCATGCGCGGAACCAATGTGCCTTGCCGATCTTGCCCCACTGGTACTTAATGGCAATGAAGCCCCAGCAGCCGGCCAGCGCCGCGTATACCTTGGCGTAGTGGAACCAGCTGTTCTGGTACACATGGGTGGGGTTGGTGAGCGCCCACTCGGCACCCTGCGAGACGCCGATGGCGATGGCGGCGCAGTAGATGGTCATGGCCAGCGGAGCCACGCCAAAGATGATTGCCGCGCCCAGCTTGGTGCGGCGGCCGACCTCGTTGAGCACGATCAGGCCAATAAAGACTATGGCCCAGCCGGCCCAGTGGATAAGGGTATCGCTACCCCAAACATCGAACAGCATGCTGCTCTCCTTTCACACGCCCGCGGCCCCTCTTCTGATCGCGGGCAGTTTGGCCAAATGTCGTCAGTTCTGGGGCTTGCGCTCCGGATACTTGGCGGTATAGCCCTCGATGTGGAGTGTCGAGGCGATGATTTCCTTGACCGTCTCGTCGGGCACATCGGGGTGCGTGCGGATATACATCAACAACCCCATGATGAGGGTGTAGAACGTCTCGTAGACATGGTCGATGCGTAGCTCATGATGGGCGACAAAGTCCACCACGGTGGTGTCGCAGATATACTGCGCCACACGCTGGACCACGTTGTGCAAAAAGCCGCCGTAGAGCGCGCCGCTGCTTGAGGTGAGCGTACTCGGCAGCTCGTGGCCGCTGGCGACCAGGCGCTTAAAGAGCGGGGCGACGGTGTCGAGTGCGCCCTCGATATCACCGACGGTGCGGTTGGCATTCCACTGCTCGAGCTCGGAGATAAAACCGTCGATCGCCTCGTCCATGACGGCGGTGACGGCGGCGTCCATATCGGCAAAGTAGTGGTAGAACAATGAGCGCGTGCAGCCGGCTCGCTTGGTCACGGCCGAGACGGATAGATGCGACACGCCTAGCTCAGAGCTCACGGTGCGCACGGCGGCGAGGATCTCGCGACGGCGTTCGTCGCCCGTCAAGCGCTTTGCCGCGCTATCGGATGCGGGGACGGCATCGACCACAGAGGTATCTGCTGTGTTGTTGCTCATGTTTTGCCGCCTTTCATCCTCTTTTGCCTGACCGTTCGCCTAACAGTCTTGAATATTGTTGACGGTTCGTCAATACTATTTTTGACACAATGTCAACTAATGGCGGGTGAACGGCATGGGGGCATGCCCGGCCTGCAAAAAAGAGGGGTGCCGCGGTCTCGCCGGGCTGTGGCAAGAGAAGGGACAACCATGATTCTCAACGGACCGGGGATTAGCTACACCGAGCCCGACATCGGTTCGGAGTTCGTGCCGCCGCTGCCGGAGCATCCGCGCGAGGCCATCGTCAAGCTGTGCGAGCACTGCACCAACCGTCTGCTGCATCGCGATGAGCTGCTGGGCTACGAGTACTGGTCGTTTGCCGAGGCCGCGACTGACGAGCAGGCCGAAGTGCTCTGCAAGATGAAGATGCGCCGTCCCTATACGCTGCCCGAGATGGTCAAGCTCACCGGCATGCCCGAAGCCGATATCGAGAAGATGCTCGACGATATGAGCTACACGGGCCTGCTCGAGTACAACTGGGAAAACCCCGAGCGCGCCAAGCAGTGGGTGCTGCCCATGCTGGTGCCGGGTTCCGCTGAGTTTCTCAACATGCGCGTGAGCCAGCTCGAGGAGCACCCGGTCTATGCCAAGTTCTTTGAGCAGGCGTCCAAGGGACCGCTGTCCAAGGCCACGCCGATGGTGCCGCCCGGAGGCGCCGGTATCGGCATGCACGTCATTCCGGTCGAGAAGGCCATTGACGCCGCGAGCACCTCGGTGCCGATTGAGCATATCGAGCACTGGCTCGACAAATACGAGGGTAAGTATGCTGCCAGCACCTGCAGCTGCCGCGCGAGCCGTCGCGTGATGGGGGAGGGCTGCGCCGACGACCCGGCCGATTGGTGCATCGCCGTGGGCGATATGGCCGACTACGTGGTCGAGACCGACCGTGGCCATTACGTGACGCGCGACGAGGTCTACGACATTCTGCGCCAGGCCGAGGATAACGGCTTTGTGCACCAGATCACCAACATCGACGGCGAGAACAAGATCTTCGCCATCTGCAACTGCAACGTTAACGTGTGCTACGCCCTGCGCACCTCGCAGCTGTTCAACACGCCCAACCTGTCGCGCTCGGCCTATGTCGCCAAGGTCGAGAAGGACAAGTGCGTGGCCTGCGGTCGCTGTGTTGAGGTGTGTCCGGCCGGTGCCGCCAAGCTCGGCCAGAAGCTCTGCAGCAAAAAGGCCGGCGGACAGGTGCCCGAGTATCCGCGCCAGGAGCTGCCCGATGCCACCAAGTGGGACCACACCAAGTGGTCGCCCAACTACCGCAACGATAACCGTATCGAGACGCACGAGTCCGGCACCGCGCCCTGCAAGACGGCCTGCCCCGCGCACGTTGCCGTTCAGGGCTATTTGAAGCTCGCGGCTCAGGGTCGCTATGACGAGGCCCTAGCACTCATTAAGCGCGAGAACCCTCTGCCCGCTATCTGTGGCCGTGTGTGCAATCGCCGCTGCGAGGATGCCTGCACCCGCGGCCGTGTGGACGCCGCCGTGGCCATCGACGAGGTCAAGAAGTTCATCGCCCAGCGCGATCTGGATGCCGCGACCCGCTATGTTCCGCCCGTGGTGACGCCGACGCGCGCTGGCGGCTTCGACCAGAAGATCGCCATTATCGGTGCCGGTCCGGCCGGCCTGTCCTGCGCTTTCTACCTGGCCGAGAAGGGCTACAAGCCCGTCGTGTTCGAGAAGAACGAGCGCCCGGGCGGCATGCTCACCTACGGCATTCCCAGCTTTAAGCTGCAGAAGGACGTTATCGAGGCCGAGGTCGAGGTTATTCGCCTGATGGGTGCCGAGTTCCGCTATGGCGTGGAGGTCGGTCGCGATGTGACGCTCGACGAGCTGCGCGCGCAGGGCTTTAAGGCCTTCTACGTGGCCATTGGCTGCCAAGGCGGCCGCCTTGCCGGTATTCCGGGCGAGGACGCCGAGGACGTGACCGTGGCCGTCGACTTCTTGCGCGAGGTCAACAGCGGCAAGATCGACGCGCTGCCCGGCCGCACCATCGTGGTGGGCGGCGGCAACGTGGCTATCGATGTCGCGCGCAACGCCTGCCGTTTGGGTTCCGAGCACGTTGAGATGTTCTGCCTGGAGAGCGAGGCCCAGATGCCCGCCAGCGAGGAGGAGCGTCGCGAGGCCGTTGAGGACGGCGCTCACATCAGCTGCGGCTGGGGTCCCAAGGAGGTTCACCTGGACGAGGCCGGTCGTGTGTGCGGTATCACCTTCAAGCGCTGCACGCGTGTCTTTGACGACGAGGGCCGGTTTGCGCCCGAGTACGACGAGAACGATCTGCGCCGTGTCGATGCCGACCGTGTCGTCATGTCGATTGGCCAGTCCATTGTGTGGGGCGACCTGCTGGCTGGCTCCAAGGTGGAGCTTGGCCGCGGCCAGGGTGCTCTTGCCGATCCCCAGACCTACCAGACCGCCGAGCCCGACATCTTTGTGGGCGGCGATGTCTATACTGGTCCGAGCTTTGCCATCGATGCCATTGCCGCCGGTCACGAGGCCGCCGTCTCCATCCATCGCTTTGTGCAGCCGGGCTCCACGCTCACCATCGGCCGCAACCAGCGCCGCTACACCGCGCTTGACCGCGACGACGTTGTGCTCGAGAGCTACGACAACGCGAGCCGCGAGGTTGCCCACGTGGACCGCGAGCGCGAGAAGGCCGCGCCGTTTAGCGAGTACGTCGAGACCTTTACCGAAGAGCAGGTGCGCGCCGAGACCGCCCGTTGCCTGGGTTGCGGTGCCTCGATCGTCGACCCCAACAAGTGCATCGGCTGCGGCCTGTGTACCACCAAGTGCGCGTTCGACGCCATCCATCTGGATCGCGACCGCCCCGAGTGCTCAACGATGGTCAAATACGAGCAAAAGCTTCCGAGCCTCGGCAAGTATGCTTTGAAGCGTGCCATCAAGATTAAGTTCGGTCGTAAATAGGTAACCATGGCGGGTAAGGGGACGGCGCAGACTAGATTTCGCCGTCCCCTTGCTTTGAGTGTGCATCGAATCAACCTCTGCAGAAAGGGTTTCGACTTGCATGAATTAGGGATTGTGTATCACATTATTCGCGATGTTGAGAACGTGGCGCGCGCCAATGGCGTGCGTCGCGTTTCGAGCGTGACGTTGCTGCTGGGCGAGGTCTCGGGTGTCGTTCCCGACTTGCTGCTCGACGCTTGGCGCTGGGCGGCGGATAAAAAGCCTATCACGCAGGGCGCGGAGCTTATCGTGGAGCCTGTCGAGGCCGTGACGCATTGCGAGGCGTGCGGCCGCGACTACGCGACAGTCGAGCACGGCAAGACTTGCCCCCATTGCGGCAGCGGCGAAACATACCTGCTGCAGGGCCAGGAGGTCATGATCAAACAGATTGAGACCCCCGACGAGGATCCGGCAGACGCTGCCCCCGACGGCCTCTCCGACGCCCCCGATGCCGTCGACGCCGCCAACCCCCTCCATATCGCCTAACTTGGTCGTTGGGGACGCTCTTAAACGACTAGTCAATCAAGAACGTCCCCAATGACTACTTGCGCTAGTGCATAAATCACGCTAATAGTCAAGTTATGTCTGTTTAAACAAAATGCCGGCAGTTCAAGCGCATTCGCGCTTGCCAAAATCGATATTAATGAACAGCCTGTTTGTATCTGTAAAATGCATGGCTTGATGTGCGACGCCTTGGCGTGTAATGAGTCAAAAAGCAGTAAAGTAATCAACTTGTAACAAGGTGACGCATAATTTCTTTCGCAAATTGACAACCGCATAGCGGAACACGGCCCGTGCCCCGTCATATGATTTCTAGCGACTAAACAACAAATCACCGACGAAGGGGGCACGGGCCGTGTCTGCGAACATCGTATCAGTCG
>JAXIYS010000064.1:0-25860 GCA_036304385.1 Collinsella sp.
AAGAACGTCCCCAACGACTATATTGAGCGCTCTGGAAAATGTGGACCGGTTTTTGGCCGAATAGCGGGTTGCGGTTTCCGGATGGGGTGGGTTGCGGAAAGTGCGACCCGGAATATTGCTCCAAAACAGGATGCCGTTTCCCCGATGGGACCCAACCGGAAAGCGTGTCCCAGTTTGAGGCGTCAAAACGGGACGCGCTTTCCGCGCGGCATAATCGCCGCGACTGCGTAGCGCGTCGGTTTCGTTACTCGCCCAAGATCAGCGCCGCGAGTTCGTCCTGGGTGTCCACCACGTAGTCGGCGCCGGCGGCCTCCAGCTCTGCGCGGCCGCGGAAGCCCCAGCTGACGCCCGCGCTCTTAAGGCCGGCGTTGTGGCCGGTCAGAACATCGACATTCGAATCGCCCACATAGAGTGTGGTTGCCGGATCGGCGCCCAGCTCCTCCATCACATGCAGCGTGACGGGTGCCTCGGGTTTGGGCGGAAATGCGTCCACACGGCCCTGCACCAGCGCAAAGCGCTCGGGGCCAAAGTATTTCTCGATAAGCGGGGCTGCCGAAATATGATCCTTGTTGGTGAGCACGGCAAGCTGAACGCCCGCTGCGCGCAGGCGGTCGAGCATCTCAATCGTGCCGGCGTAGGGGGCGGTGTGGTCCTCCTTGTGCTCGCCGTAATAAGCTCTAAATTCGGCAAGCGTCTGCTCAAACATACGGCCGTCGCCCGCATATTCGGCGGGCATAAAGCGCTCGACCAGCTTAAGCATGCCGTTTCCCACCTTGTAGCGGTACTCGTCCACGGCAAACGTGGGCCAGCCGTGCATCTCGCAGGTGTGGTTGCCGGCGGCCGCCAGGTCCTCGATCGTGTTGAGGAGGGTGCCGTCTAAATCAAAAATCACATGGGAAAAAGCTGCTGCCATGAAAGCTCCCGTCGTTGGGTTTCAAAACGCACCTCATAATACTGGGCTTCCGCGTTGGGCATGCTTGGAATCTGAACATCTCCAGGGACATCAAGCCACATCGCGCCGACCGTGCAGTTCCGCCCTAGCAAATTCTCGGCAGCTGCTCTCCTACGAGCATGTCGAGGATGCGGGTCGATCCCCAGCCGGTGCGTACGCGCACGGCGGGTCGAGCGCCCTCGGCAAGCGGCAGCACGCGACCGATGATGGCGGCGTTCTCGCCGTAGCGGGCGGCGCGCATGGCCGCCAGCGCGGCATCGGCCTGCTCGGCCGGCACCACGACGACCATCTTGCCCTCGTTTGCCACCTGCAGAACGTCGTAGCCGAGCATCTCACATGCCGCCTGCACGTCGGGGCGCACGGGCACGGCATCCTCGTCGATCTCCATGGCAACGCCGCTGGCCTGGGCAAACTCGTTGAGCGTGGATGCCAGGCCGCCGCGCGTGGGGTCGCGGAAGCAGCGGGTGTCGGGGGCAGCGGCGAGCACGTCGGCAATCAGATGATTGAGCGGCGCAGCGTCGCTTTCGATGTTGCTCGAAAACGCCAAGCCCTCGCGCTGGCTCATGATGGCGATGCCGTGGTCGCCTAGCGTACCCGATACCAGGATGGCGTCGCCGGGCCGGCAGTTTGCACCGCTGAGCGCTACGCCCGCGGGCACTTCGCCCACGCCGGCGGTATTGATGTAGACGCCGTCGGCACCGCCACGCTCGACCACCTTGGTGTCGCCGGTGATAATCTTCACGCCTGCCTCATGTGCCGTTTCGGCCATGGTCTGCACAATCTGGCGCAGCTTGTCCATGGGATAGCCCTCTTCGAGGATAAAACCGCATGAGAGGTAGCGCACGTTAGCGCCCGAGGTCGCGACGTCGTTGACGGTTCCGCATACGGCGAGGCGACCGATATTGCCGCCGGGGAAGAACTGCGGCGTTACCACAAAGCTGTCGGTCGACATGGCGATTCGCCCGCTTGCGGGCAGCGCGGCGACACCGGCGTCGTTGCCCGCAAGCAGCTCGGGCGACCCAAAGGCATCCAAAAAGACCTCATCGATAATGCGCTTCATCATCTGGCCGCCGGAGCCGTGGCCCAGCAGGACAGTGCTATCGGTGACGCTATGGGACATATCGAAAACTCCAATCGTGGGTGGTGCCAGCGTGCGGGTGCGTCCGGGCTAGCCGTGGTATCTAAAGTACGCCGCGCAGCTGCCTTCGGAGCTCACCATGCAGGGGCCGACGGGGTGTTCGGGCGTACATGCGTGGCCGAACAACGGGCAGTCGCTCGGCGTGATGGCACCGCGCAGCACGTCGCCGCAGCGGCACCCGCGTGGCTCAACCGTCGGTTCAATGGGCACGTCAAAGCGGGCGCCGGCATCAAAGCGCGCGAATTCGGGTCGGATGGAAAGACCCGAGTTGGCAATCGGTCCCAGCCCGCGCCACGTGGTGTCGCACGGCTCAAATACCTGCTCGACCAGCTGGCGCGCTACGAGATTGCCGTCTGCATTGACGCCACGGCGGTAGGCGTTGCCAATCGCGGACCTGTCCTCGACAACCATCTGGACCAGCATGCAGATGCCCTGCAGGATATCGACCGGCTCAAATCCCGTGACCACGCCCGGGGTATTGAACTCGTCGACCAAAAAGCTAAAGGGTGCCAGGCCTGTGATGGTAGCGACGTGACCAGGCAGGATAAAGCCGTCGATGGTCGTCTCGGGGTCGTTGGAGATCGCACGCAGAGCCGGCGGCGTGGTCTTGTGAGCACAATAGACCGAGAAGTTCTGGAGTCCGCACGCGTCGGCCTCCAGGATAGCGGCGGCAATGGTGGGCGTCGTGGTCTCAAAGCCGACGCCCATAAAGATGACCGGGCGTTCGGGATTTTGCTCGGCAATGTCGAGTGCGTCGAGCGGAGAGTAGACGATGCGGATGTCGCGCCCCGACGCCTTTTGCGCGGCAAGCGAGGTGGACGATCCAGGCACGCGCATCATGTCGCCAAAGGTGGTGATGATGGCGCCGTCCATGTTGGAAAGCGCGATTGCGTGATCGATGTCGCGGTTGGCGGTGACGCAAACGGGGCATCCCGGGCCGCTTAGCAGTTTGAGTCCCGTCGGCATAATGGAGCGAAAGCCATAGCGGCCAATGCTCACGGTATGCGTACCGCAGACTTCCATAAGGTTGATGCTGCGGTTGCCGACAAGCTCATGGATGCGATCGATGAGCTCGCGAGCCAGCTTGGGGTCGCGAAATGCCGAAAAGTCGATACCGGAGCGAACCGGCTGCGCCGCCGCCACTAGTATGCCTCGGCCGGGTTGGTGGCGAGCTGGTCCTCTTCGGCCAGCTCGGTCATGGTATTGACGAGCTCGAGTGTCTCTTGGGCTTCCTGCTCGTCGACAATCTGAATGCCAAAGCCGGCGTGCACGAGAATATAGTCGCCTACCTGCGCCGTTGGCACGAGGCGCAGCGAAACGGGGCGCTCGATGCCCATCATGTCGACGGTCGCCTTAAGGTCGTCGTCGCGTTTGACCACTTTACCGGGAACGGCAAGGCACATAATGTTTCCCTTTTATACGTTTTGCGCTGGATAGGCGCCTAATTACCCATCAGATGATGGTAACGCTTGCGGGAGTCGCGAGCAAACGCGTTACACCTGTGAGACGGCGGCGCACAGGCTGGCAAAACAGCCTATCATGACGCCGTCTGTGCGAGGCGAGCGCGAGCGATGGCGGCCTGACCGTAGGCGATGCAGCCGTCGTTGACGGGCACAGCGTGGGGGACCAAGACGGCAAGACCGGCGTCTTTGAGTTCGTGGGTAAGGAGCTGAAGCAAAAGCCGGTTCATGAACACACCGCCCGAGAGCGCGACGGTACCGAGGCCTTCGCGATCACAAATCTCGTACGCGATGTGGGTCGTAGCGTGCGTAATGGCGATGTGAAACCCGAGGGCGAGCCTGTCGGCCGGCGCGCCTGCCTCGATTCCATTCAGAAGAGCTTCGATGAGCGGTTGGGGGTCCAAGATGGGGGAGTCGTTGGCAGACGTGAATGTGCCTGTATGATTGCCGTCGAGACGAACGGCCGTACCGCCGAGTGCGCGCCAGGCGGCGGCTTCGAGATCAATGGCGGGCTCGCCTTCGTAGGTTGCCTGCCCGCAAATGCCCAAAACTGCAGCGGCGGCATCAAAGAGACGCCCCATACTGCTCGTGCGTGGGCTGTTGATGTTCCGCTCGATCATCGTAGCCGTGATGCTGCGCGTCTGCTCGTCGAGGGTGTCCAATAGCCCTGCGGCACCCGGGTGCTCGAGCAGGCCGAGCTCGCTCAGCAGGGCAAAGACATTGCGCCGGGCATCGCGCACGGATGCGGCACCGCCTGGCAGCGCCCAGGTGCGCAGGTGCGCGGCGCGTTCAAAATCGGCAAGGCCGGCGACAAGGAACTCACCGCCCCAAATGGTTCCGTCGGTGCCGGCACCCGTACCATCGAAGGCAATACCGAGGACGCGTGCGTCGGTTGTAAGCTGGCCCGCGGCGATAGCCTCGGCCATTACGCTCGCGATATGCGCATGATGGTGCTGCACCTCGACGAGCGGCAGATTGCATTTTCGCGCCTGTTCGCGCGCCCACTGACTCGATAGGTAGCTGGGGTGCAAGTCGCAGGCCAGCGCGGCGGGCATCAAGTCAAAGAGATCTTCCAAGCGCGTGCGCGCGGCGTTCCAGGCATCGAAGGTCTCGCCGTTTTCAACATCGCCGATATGCTGCGACACAAAACAGGCCGCCTCGCCGTTCGCGTCCTCGCGCGTGAATGCGATCGTTGCCTTTTGCTGTGGGCCGCAGGCGAGCACGCAGGACGGAGCGCCGTCGAGTGCCGGCAGCGGCAACGGTTGCGGCGCATATCCGCGAGCGCGGCGCACGGGCATAACGACCCCACCGACCACACGTACCACGGAGTCGTCGTAGCGCGAGAGAATCGCACGATCGTTGCCAAGTAGCGCATCGGCGATGCCGGCGGCAACAAGATGTTCCCATGCAAGGGCATCGTCAGTTTCGATAGGTTCCTCGCTCAGGTTTCCGCTGGTCATGACCAGCGCGTGCATGTCATGCGACGCGGCGGCTGCAAGCAGCAGATGCTGAAGCGGTGTATAGGGGAGCATGACGCCGAGCTCGGGTAGATCGTGCGCGACGGATGGCGCGAGTGTAAGGGCGTCGGGGGAATCTCCCTCGCCAACAGCACGCCGGCGCAACAGCACAATGGGGCGGATGCTGCCGGTTAGCAAGCCGTGCTCGGCATCATCGACATGGCACAGGCGTTCAGTATCGGCAAGGCTGCGCACCATAACGGCAAGCGGCTTGTTGCTGCGGCGCTTACGACGGCGCAGCTCGACCACCGCCTGCTCATTGGCGGCGTTGCAGGCCAGATGGAATCCGCCCAGGCCCTTGATGGCAACAATACCGCCGCTGGCCAGCAGCTCGACACAGCGGTCAATAATGGCATCGCTGGTTTCGCGCGTGCTGCCGACGGCAGGCGTCGCCTCCGAGCCTTCGAGCCCCATGTCGCCCGCCGCCTCGCGCCAGGTAATATGTGGCCCGCAGTCAAAGCAGGCATCGGGCTGCGCATGAAAGCGCCGGTCAAGCGGGTTCCCATACTCTGCGGCGCACTCGGGGCACATGGGAAAGCAATCCATCGACGTGGCCGCTCGGTCATAAGGCAGCGACCGGATGATGGTAAAGCGCGGCCCACAGTTGGTGCAGTTGATGAAGGGGTAGTGATAGCGTCGGCCGGCGGGGTCGAACAGTTCGCGCAGGCAGTCGTCACAGGTGGCGATATCGGGGGAGATGAGCGTCGTGTGCACGGTCTGATCCTGCGACGCTACGATACGAAAGCCCTGCTCATCGTCGGCATCCCAAGCGTCGGGCTCCAGGTCTGCGACAGCGACATGCTCAACGCGGGCCGCGGCGGGCGCGTGCTCCGACAGCGCGGCGACAAAGCCGTCGAGTGCCTCGACCGAAGCATGCGCCTCGATGTGCACGCCATCGCCCGCGTTGAGCACCCAGCCGCAAATGCCATGCGCCATAGCCTCGCGATACACAAATGGCCGCATGCCAACGCCCTGCACGATGCCCGTCACATGAATATGCACATGCCGCATGTGGCTCCCCTTCATTGAAGTGTGTGCTGTTAGAGCCCCAGGCTTTGCTTGGTGGCGGCGCAGGTGAGCTCGCCGTGCTTAACGCCGCGCAGCCCCAGCAACCGGTCCGCCAGCTCGTAGACGCGTTTGCCGCGACCCTTGAGCGCCAGAATCTCCAGACAGTTGTGGTGGTCCAGATGCACGTGCATGGTCGAGACAATCTCGTCGGTGTAGTCGTGCTGCACCTCGTCCAGACGGCGCGTCAGATCGCCGGTATGGTGGTCATAGATCATGGTGAGCGAACCGATGACCTGCTCGTCGGGCGTGCGCATCTGTTCCTTGGCGATCGAGGCGCGAATCAGATCGCGTACGGCCTCGGAACGGTTAGCCACGTCACCGCGGCGCGCGATCTGCTCGTCAAAGCGGCGCAGCAGGTCGTCGGGCGCGGTGACCGAAAAGCGGACCAGCTCGGAGTTGGAGCCGCTGCAGCGGCAGCTCGCATCGCCAGTCGGCCCGTGCGAATGCTCGTGCTCGTGATCGCAGACGTGCTCGTGCTCGGCCACGTTACACCAGTTTCACAGAGCCGACGGAGTTGTGATCTGCCTCGATGGCCTCCTCGTAGCCCTTGAGCGCATCGTGTGCCTCGTGCAGCGCAGACATGGCGGCCTCGAGCTTGGCGCCAATGCGCTCCATGTCAAAGTTCTCGGTCGCATGCAGCAGCTGATGGCTCCACTCGTGAGCGAGCTCAATGGTGTCGTCGACCTGCTTGACGCTCATGGCAAGCTGGCTCATGTTCATTCCGACGTCATGCATGGGAATCTCCTTTTGTGCGGGGCGATATGGTGGTTCAGATTCTACTACGCCCGCCTTGGGCGCCGCCGCATAAGAAAACGGGCGCGAGTCCGTCTGACCCGCACCCGTTCACTGGGGGCTGTTTGTGCCTACCATACTATCCGTGGTCGCATGCCTTGCGTTTGGCACTCCGGCGAGCGGTGCGAAACCGCTCATGGACGGCAGACAAGTAACAAGCGTATTACAGATGTTTCTCCAGCAGTGCCTGAAGCCTTGCCTTGGGTAAGGCGCCGACCGAGCGGTCGACCTCCTCGCCGTTCTTAAAGACGATCAGCGTGGGGATGCTCATGACGCCAAACTTCATGGCCAGGTCCTGGTTGTCGTCGACGTTGCACTTGGCCACAGCCAGCTTGCCGGCCAGCTCGTCGGCAACCTCGTCTACGATGGGCGAGAGCGAGCGGCAGGGGCCGCACCACGGGGCCCAAAAATCAACCAGTACGGGCAGGCTATCGTTGACGATAGCGTCAAAGTTCTCGGGGGTAATCTGCTTGATGTCAGCCATGGTGACCTCCATAATGCGACGCGGCTCGGCCGCGTAAAACTCAGTACGACCGTGCTTATACCCAGCGGCTCGTAAAGCAACCACTCGCGGGCGGCTCTTTTATATAATGGTGGGCACGCAAATGATTGGAGAGTGCATGCCCACGTCACAAAGCCAGAAAAAAGAAGCCATCGCTCAGGCGACCGAGCAGGAGCTCGCATCGCTCGCGGGCCGTGGCGTGCGTATCGCGGGCAACGCATGCTCGCCGATTGTGCTGGTCAAAGGCGATTTGGATGAAGCCGAGTGCTCGGGCGGCGAGTTGGCTGCCGGCGCGGATGGCGCCGCGTTGCGCAAGGCGCTCGGCGCCATTGGATATGCCCCCGAGGATTTTTGCGTGCTGGCAAGCGTCGCCGGCGCGGGCGACGGAGCGGTCGCGCCGGGCGAGGCCCTGACGTGCGACCTGTTCCGCGAGGCGCTGGAGACCTTGGACCCCGAGGCGGTGCTGCTGCTGGACAACAGTGCGGCCGATGTCATGCGCGAGACCTATGCCGATATGCTTGTGGCAATTGATGATTTTGACACCGCCATGCTCAAGCCCGGCCTGGTCGCCCATGTGCAGGGGCGCCGCGTGCTGGCGCTCGACGGTTTTGAGGCGGCGCTCACCGACAAGGCCGCCAAGCAGCGCATGTGGGCCTACATTAAGCAGCTGACCCCGGCGGCTGCACCGCTGTAGCGAGGCTGGCGGCAGCCCCTACATCACGGCGCGCAGCTCAAACCGGTCGCCGTTAATGCGGAACTGGCAGTTGCCGTTCATGCGCTCGACGGCAAGCATAATGCTCTTGGTGCCAAAGCCGTGCCCAGTGTGCTGAGCCACGGGCATGCCGTCGACCATGTGCGGCGCACGGCCAAACGTGTTGGAAACCAGCAATAGAAGCTGACCGTCTTCGTAGCGAAGGTCCAGGTCGACAAACCGCTTGCCCTCGGGGGCGGCGCTCGCCGCGGCGATGGCATTGTCCAGGGCGTTCGATACCACACTGAACAGATCGACATCGCCCACGTGGACGGTTTCGGGCACGGCGGCGCGCAGGTCGGCGGTGATGCCGTGCGCGTTGATGTCCGCGGAAAGCGACGAGAGCGCAATGTTGACCGTTTCGTTGGCGCAGTAGCGGCGCACGGCGGTGCGGTCGTTGGTCTCGCAGAGCGCGTCGATGCGCTCGAGCGCCTCATCGGTGTGACCCTCTTCGATCAGGGCCGCTAGACCGCGCAGGTAGTGGCGCATGTCGTGACGGAGAACCGAGAGCTCGCGTCCGGACTGGCGCCAGGCTTCGAGCTCTTTGATGGCCGCGCTGTCGCGGGTCGCGAGCATCCAGCGCTCGCGCTCGGCGATTTCCTTTGCCTCGTATTCGCGAAGGTAGACGGCAAGAAACATAAGGTAGAAGGCGCAGAGGGCGAACGCCAAAAACTCAACGGTTACCACCGAGCCCGAGTGGAAGAGCGTGGTATAGACGTTGGTGGCGTAGTCGAAGATGTAGTAGACAAGCGGCAGGATGAGCAGAATCTCCAGCTCGGTGGGGCTTTTGATCGCCAGGCGGGGGCCAATGTCGCTTGCCCAATGCAACAAGACGGCAAAGACGCCGAGTGTGGTGATGATGCGCGCCACGTAGTACGCGACCTGCGAATCGGTGGCGGCGAATGCGGCGATGCCCATCCAGTTGCTAAACTGGCAGCTCAGGTAGGCGCTGGTAACGCCCAGGATGGCGAGCAGTGGACTCAGACGATAGCGTACGCACAGGTAGACGACAAGCGGCAGATGCACGACGAGCGGATAGGCCTGTCGGGCAAGCAGCTCACCACCGACGAGGTTGGCAATCGCAAAAGCGGTGCCGGTTACGGCGCCGACCCCCACCAGTTCGAGCGAATGGCGGCGGCTGATCTCGACACCGCACAGCGCCGCCGAGGCAAAGACGCCAAAGAGCAACGTCGTCGCATGGTGGATTGCCCAAAGTACCAGTTCTGCCGAGGAAAGCATCAGCGTCTCCCGCCCTCGAACCGCACCGCAAAGTAGGCGTCTTGGAATCCCTGCTTGCAGCTGCGCGCGAGCGGTATGCACGCGCCCGAGCGCATGACGATTTCCGTGCGGTTAAAGTGGTCGATGTTGCGCAGATTGACCTGGTAGCTGCGGTGGCACTTAAAGAAGGTCGCGTTTTGGACCAGCCGGTCCTCGATGCTACGGAACGGCTCGAGCGCCTCGATATCGCGGCCATCGCGCAGGTGGAAGATCACGTGCTTGTTGCGAGCCTCGGCATATTCGATATCGGATAGGCGCAGGGCATGGTAGCCAAAGGACGTTTTGATGACGAGCTCGTTGGTCGCTGCCGGACGCAGGCTCGACAGCTCGTCGAGCAGTTGTGCCAAGCGCTCGTAGGTCACGGGTTTGAGCAGGTAGTCGAAGGCGCGGACCTCGTAGGACTCAAGCGCGAACTCGGGCGATGAGGTCAGAAACACCAAGTGCACGGCGGTATCGGATTGGCGCAGCTCGCGGGCGGTGTCCATGCCGTTGACGAGCGGCATGATCATGTCGAGCATGATAATGTCGGCGCGCGATGCGGCATGGCGTGCCAGCAGGTCCTCGCCGCGCGTAACGAGTGCAACATCGACCGCCGTACCCGTCTCGGCCGACCAGCGGTTGATCATGCGGTGCAGGTTATCTAGAAAGGCGACGTCGTCGTCGCAGGCGATGATTTTGAGCATATTGGGCCCCCTTAGTACCTCGATTTTGCCACATCGTGCACGCGCCACCCGCGGGGGTGCGTTCCGTTTGCGCCCCACGGTACGCAACTCGCGCCGAGCGGCAGGGTGTCAAAACATGCGGTTGCACAATACCAAGTGGATATATATGTCAATTTGAGCTGCCGGCTGGCGAGGGACCATGCCGGCCGCGCCAAGCGATATCGGACATCGCGAAAGCATAGGGGTAAGGGAGCTGAACGATGAAGGAGAAGAAGATGGGGATGCGCGCCGTGTTGACGCGTCTGCTGGGTATCGCAACCGTGGCATGCGCGCTCGTGGCGACGCCGGCGGTGGCAAGCGCCGAGACGCAGGTCATGCCCGACGGGGTGAAGGCGGAGGTGCTGCCGCTTACGCAGGCCAACAACGAACCCGTCCAAATCACCGAGCCGGGCAGTTACGTACTTAAGACGGCTGAGGGTGAGGTCACGCCATCTTCGGGTTACACCATCGACGCGCCGGATGCGTCCCGGATTAATCCTGTGAGGATCTACATCGATGGTACGGTCTACGTGAACGATAAGACTAACTGGCGGGTTGAGCAAACTCGATGGCTGTTCAACATCAAACAGGGTAGCAATATCGAGTTCATCGGTGTCAACAATCCGTGCGTCAGCTTCCATAGAAACCAAAAGCAATTTGAGTCCGTAAGCGGCTTTTTGACCGACCGCTATTACAGCGGTGGCTACAAAAAGGCATCGGGCGACATCTCGGTTGGCCTGGGGGTTGGCGACGGCTCGCAGAATTTCATTCTCTCGTATGGCAGCAAGTACGAGCAAAAGGTACCTGCGATTTCCCTGGGAAGCACCGAGGGCGAGCTGACCGCCAAGTTCGAAAAACTGAAGATCCAGGACTATGTTGGCAAAACGGGCGCAGTGGCGGGCAACGCCCAGGAGTATGCCGTCCCCGTGCACCTCTTCCGCGAGGGCCGGAGTACGACTGGCGGCAATACCAACTCCTTCACGGCGACTTTTACCGACTGCGTGTTCTACGATACGTCCGGAGACTTCAATGGTGCTGTTTCCATCGATGGCAACAGCAGCTTCAAGATGCCCAAAGACGGAAGCGCTGTCGCAAAAATGACGGCGACGTTCAACAATTGCAGCTTCAGTGGGCACAATGGCGGCGGCAATGGGGAGAACGTGGGCGTCAGGCAGACGAACAAGAGCTACAGCTCAGTTGAAGCGTCTCGTTATTTTGCTAACTCCTCTATTCTTAATACCTATGCCGTCGCCGGCGTGATGGGCGTCACCAACGCTACGGTCAACCTCAACAGCTGCACGATGAGCAACTTCCACAGCACGCGTTCGAGCTCGGCCGACAACACTTTGACAGTCGATGCCCTTAATGTTGCTCGAAGCGCTCGCTGCAACATAAACGGCGGCGACATTTCTCGCTATGGAGCGCGCGGCAATACGTGCGTGGTTTACGCCGCCGGGACCCTTACCCTCAATGGATCGCCGGAAATCGCGAGCTACTGGAAGAACAGCCACGCCGACGATACTAATTATGGCGACAAGTACACTGAAGCTGATAAAGCTACGGGAACCGCCAAGAGCCTGTATGTCCCGAAGAAAAAGAGCGTCGATGCCAACGTCCCGGCGCTGAATATCGCGTCTGACTTCTCCGTACGCGGAGGCTTTGGAGACAATGTTTGGATCTCGATTGAGGAGACTGCGGACAGTAATGGCGTAAAGTCGCGTGCCCTTGGCACCTGCGAATCCAACAAGATCGAAGGCGTTGTGCCAGACGGCTCGTCCGAGAACGACGACAACTCCGACAAGTACGAGGTCGTGAACCTCAACGGTGACCTTACCTTCCGCGAGACCATCCACCAGCACAAGTGGAAGGTTGAAGCTGATGGTTTGGGCGTTCGTGCATCGTGCGTGGGCCCGTTCCGCAACAGCGAGTGCGAATATGGCAAGGACGAGAACGGCGAGCCCAAAAAGTACCTGACGGCCACGTACAAGCTCTCCATGTCCAAGGCAACGAGCTCTCAGAGCGCAGAGCTTGTCTATGACGGCTGCCCGGTCAAGATTGCTTTGAATAAGGACGGCGCGTGGAATCTGAAGCAGATGGGCGTAACGGCCAGCGATGAATTCACGTGGTATCAGTGCAAGTCCCAGGCGGACGCCGAGGCATATAAAAACGGCACCAAGCTCAAGGGCGCCCCGACGGACGCCGGCTACTACTATGTCGTTACGAGCTTTAAGACTGCCTCTGGTCAGACGCTCGAGGGCAAGAAGTCTTTTGAGATTTCGCAGCGTCGCTTGGTCAAGAATCAATCCTACAAGTTCACCCTTAAAGACGGTGGCAAGGGCGCGGGCAAGTATGCCTATGACGGCAAGGAACATCAGCCTGTCGTTGAAAGTGCAAAGTTCAAGAACGGTGCCGGCGAGTGGGTCGATCTCGTTGAGGGCAAGGATTACGAGCTCAGCGCTAGAAGTGAATCCGGACTGAAGCAGACCGAGCCAGGGCAATACGAGTGCATTGCCATCGGTAAGGGCAACTTCACGACCGATGGCGGCACCACAAGTGTTCTGACGCTCAAATGGGAGATTGTTGACGTTTCGCGCTTTGACCTCGAGGTCGCTGGCTTCGATGGCACCTATGATGGCGACGAGCACGGCATTACGGTCAACGTTAAGAATGATCCCCAGCCGGCGGATATGAAGATCGAGTACTGCGAAGAGGGCGGCGATTGGACGACGAAAAAGCCGACCTATCGCAATGCGGCCGAGTACACGACTCATTATCGTGTGACGGCTTCTGACTACCTGACCGTTACGGGCAGCGCGACCGTGAAGATTTCCAAGGCCGATCAGGACGCGCCGGCTGGGCTCGAGGGCAATAATTGGACTACGTGCAGCAGCAAGGACGGTTCCATCTCGGGCGTGACCAAGAAAATGGAATACCGCCGCGAGTTGAGTAAGGAATACCAGAAGATAACGTCTGACGGTAAATTGACCGGGCTTACGAAGTCGGGAACGTATTACGTCCGCTTTGCCGAGGATAGCAACCACAATGCGTCTGCCGATGCCGAGGTTAAGATCGAGCCGGGACCCCATGCTGTTGCCGACAACGCTGCCTGGAAGCCGAATGGCGAAGGTAGCCACGTTAAGGCCTGCAAGTATTGTAAGAAGACTCAGGAGCGCCAGCCCTGCAGGTGGAAATATGAGATCGTTACGCCCGCCACGCCTGAGGCCGATGGTGTTCGTCAAAAGGTCTGCAGGGTTTGCAGCGGCAGGTGGGATGAAGAACGTTATACCTACGTGGACACTTACGCCCCCACCATTTATGACCTCTGGGTAGATAAGGCCTACTGCGAGAGCGTTTCGTTTGACGTGTTCGATGACCGCGACGAGACGGTGGCGGTTACCGATAACGGCAAGGAGCTCAAGGCTGGCAAGGACGGAAAGTACACGGTTAAGGCCGCTGAAGGCGATGCCGGTACAGAGCATGTAATCGTGGCTACGGACACTGCCGGCAACAAAGAGACCATCACAATTAAGATGTACGCCGAGCATGCGTATAAATGGACAATCGACAAGCAGCCGACGGTTACCGAGACCGGCTCCAAACATGGTACGTGCTCCGTGTGCGGCCATGAGTCGGGCGCGGTAGAGATTCCGGCCCTGGCTGTTAAGGGCTATTCGGGCAAATATGACGGCAAGGACCACTCTGTCGATGCTTCGGCCCTGCCCGAGGGCGCCGTCGTTGAGTACAAGGCTGCTGACGGCAGCTGGACGAGCGATGCGCCCAGCATTAGGGACGCCGGCAGTGTGACGGTCGACTATCGCGTCACGATTGATGACGCGGCGGTCGACGGCAAGGTGACGCTTGAGGTCAAACCGCGTGCGATAACGGTCGCGGCGCAGGACGCCTCCAAGACCTACGGTGAGAACGATCCCAAGTTTACGTATGACGTCACTTCTGGCGAGCTCGTTGAGGGCGAGAGCCTTCAGGGTATTGAGATTGAGCGCGAAGATTGCGATGCCGTACGCGACGGAGGTTATGCTCTGCGCCTGACGCAGCCTGAGGGCGCCAACTCCAACTACAAGATCACGTTCAAGGATGGCACCTTTACAATCAGCAAACGCGAGCTCACCGTAACGTGGGACACCACTATTGAGTTCACCTACGACGGCGAGGAGCACTGTCCCCAAGCGAAGCTCCACAACGTTGTCGGCGATGACGATCTCTCCGCGTGTGTTGACGGCGCCAAAGTCAAGACTGGCACCTACACGGCGAAAATCACCGAGCTGACGGGCGACGACGCGGGTAACTACAAGCTTCCCACCGAAGGCCTGACGTGCGAGTTCTCCATCAAGAAGGCGCCCCAGGGCGCGCCGAAGGTCCAGGCCACGGCTGAGACTGTGAGCGGCAAGTCCGACGGTAAGATCACGGGCGTCGACGCTATGATGGAGTGGCGCGCCAAGGACTCTGGCGAGTATCGGGGCGTGCCCGAAGGCGTGACTGAGATTGCGGGTTGCGCTGTCGGCACGTACGAGGTGCGCTACCGCGCCGATAGCGACCATGACGCCTCCTCCGCCACCGAGGTTACCGTTAATGTCGGCGGCAAGCTCGTCGTGACGCTGCCTGCCAAGCAGGTCGGCTATACGATTATGGCGAGCCCGGACGAGCTTGACTGGCACGGATCAACCACCTTCACGGTCAGTATCGAGAGCGGCTACTTTGCTGACAACGACTCTTACGCCGTCAAGGTCAACAATGCCGTTGTGGCGCCCGACGCGCGTGGTGAGTTCACCGTTCAGAACGCCGAGAGCGACCTCGTCGTCACGGTCGAGGGCGTGCGCAAGCACGAGGCCGTGAACGATGAGTGGCTCTCCGACGACAGCACGCATTGGCATAAGTGCGCCTGTGGAGACAAGATCGACGAGGCCAAGCACGACTTTGAGTGGGTCGTCGTCAAGGCCCCCACGGCAACCGAGAAGGGCTCCAAGCAACAGGAGTGCAAGGTCTGCGGTCACAAGCTGGCCGAGGTCGAGATTCCGGCTGCCGCCATCGTTGGCTACTCCGACGAGTACGACGGCGACTATCACACAGTTGATGCGACGAGTCTGCCCAAGGGCGCAACGGCAAAGTACAGCACCGACGGCAAGAACTGGTCCCCCGAGGCCCCCAAGATCCGCGACGTTGGCACGCTGACCGTTGCTTACCAGGTGACGATTGACGGTGCGACCGCCGAGGGTGAGGTCACGCTCGAGGTCAAGCCGTGCGCGATTACGGTCACCGCCCAGGACGCTTCCAAGACCTACGGCGAGGCTGACCCCGTGTTTACGTGGGATGTCACTTCTGGCAAACTCGTCGCGGGCGAAACGCTTCAGGGCATCGAGATCGATCGCGAAGATAGCGACAACGTGCGTGATGGCGGCCATGCTCTGCAACTGACGCAGCCTGAGGGCGCGAACCCCAACTACAACATTACGTTCGTTGATGGCGTGTTCACCATCAACCAGCGCGTGCTCACTGTGAAGTGGGGAACTACCGAGTTTGTCTACGACGGCGAGGAGCACTGCCCCGAAGCAACGCTCGGCAACGTCATCGACAAGGATGACCTTGGCGCGACCGTCGAGGGCTCCCAGGTCGAGGCCGGTGATTCGTACCAGGCGAACCTCACCGCACTGGCGGGCAAGGCCGCTGGCAACTACGCGCTGCCGACCGAGGGCCTGACGTGCGACTTCTCCATCAAGAACGCCGCGCAGGGCGCGCCGGTGGTCCAGGCTGCGGCCGAGACCGTGAGCGGCAAGCGTGACGGCAAGATCACGAGCGTCGACGCGACGATGGAGTGGCGCGCCAAGGGTGCCGCCGAGTATCAGGCGGTGGGCGAGGGCACGGCCGAGCTTACGGGTCTTGCCGCCGGTACGTATGAGGTGCGCTACCAGGCCAAGACTAACTACGACGCCTCTTTTGCCACCGAGGTTACCGTGGCGGCCGGCCCCAAGCTGGTCGTGACGCTGCCGAGCAATCAGGTGGGCTACGCGCTCAGCTCGACGGCAACCGAGCTCGATTGGCACGGGACTGCAACGCTCACCATGAGCATCGACAGCGCGTATTTTGCGGGTAAGGACTACGCCGTCAAGGTCAACGGCACGTCCGTTAAGCTTTCCGCCAAGGGCACCTATGAGCTCAAGGATGTCGAGGGCGACGTGAATGTGACGGTCGAGGGCGTGCTTAAGCACGAGCCCGACGGCTCCGGCTGGGCACACGACGCCAAGAACCACTGGCATATCTGCCGCTGCGGCGAAGTCCTCGACAAGGCCGAGCATACCTTTGAGTGGGTCGTCGATAAGCCGGCGACCGTTGAGGCCAAGGGCGTGAAGCACCAGGAGTGCACGGTCTGCCGTGAGAAGGGCAAGTCCGAGGAGATCGCGATTCTGACACCCGAGATTATCGACGGCAAGGGTCAGACGATGGTGGTCGACGCCGCCAAGGACCTGCGCTTCCGCTCGAACGCGCCGCTCAGGTTCTTCCAGAAGGTGCTGGTTGACGGTAAGGAGGTCGCCGCCGAGAACTACGTGCTCACCGAGGGCTCCACAATCGTGACGCTCAAGACGAGCTTCCTAAAGACGCTCGGCGTGGGCGAGCACAAGCTGAGTGTGGTTTCGACCACGGGTACGGCCGAGACGACCTTTACCGTTGCCGAGGCTGCCAAGCCCGCTCCTGGTCAGACCACCACGACTACTACGACCACGACTACGACTTCCAAGCCTAAGAAAAAGGATGGCAAGGAGACGTTGCCTGAGTCCGGCGACAGCGCGTACGTCATGGCTGGCGCTGTGCTCGCAGCCGGCGCGGCAGCTCTACTGCTGGCTTGGGCCATGAAGCGCCGCGCGTAGTCGCGCGCCAGCCCCCAGCGGGCCCGGATCGAGCGATTCGGGCCCGCTTTTGGGGCCTGCCGGAAACCCGGTGGTCAAAAAAGGTCAAATATGAGTACTGTTACCAGTTTAGTGGCAGCCAAATGGCCTTAAAAATCGGTGCCAGCGGCCAAAAGTGCATCGATTTTCGTCCTTCAGAGTCGCGATCGGGCTCCAAACAAGGCGATTTTGCTGCTCTGGACTGGAAAATCGCTGCTACTAATTTGGTGACAGTACTCATATTTGGCCTTTTTTGACCACTGCCCCTTGGTCCAGGACAAAACGGCTGCTCGAATCATGGGGCGGGTCCATTTTCAACTATCCTCAGCTTGCCAGTTCGAAAATGGACCCGCCGCATGATTGAATCTTTATTCCAACTTTACACCTGGCTTTACAGCTGTCTTGTCAGCTGTAAAGCCAGGTGTCATACTAAAGCCCCAAGATTTGCCAAAAGAGAGGGGCCTTGATGGCACAGAGCGCGAACATGGATGCATCGGAGCTTGCACGCGATATCGCGACCGGCCTGGCATCGGCAACGACGGCAACGGAGCGCGCGGCACTGGTGCCCGCAGGGCTCGTCGAGGCCATTCATCAGCTAAAAACCCAACGTGACGCAGTGATCCTGGCGCACTATTATGTGGCGTCCGAGGTCCAAGCCGTTGCCGATTACGTCGGCGACAGCTTCTACCTGGCAAAGCTCGCCAAGAGCCTTCCGCAGCAGACGATCGTGCTGTGCGGCGTGGAGTTTATGGGCGAGAGCGCCAAGCTGCTCAATCCCACCAAGACCGTGTTGCTGCCCGAGCCGGGCGCGGACTGCCCCATGGCGCACATGGTCAAGCGCGAGACGGTCGACGCGGCGCGCGCCGAGTATGGCGACGACCTGGCCGTGGTGTGCTACGTCAACTCGACGGTCGAGATCAAGAGCTGGAGTGACGTGTGCGTTACCAGCTCTAACGCCGTCAAGATCGTCTCCGAGCTGCCGCAGCAGCACATCTTGTTCATTCCCGACCAGAACCTGGGCCGCTTTGTGGCCGAGCAGGTGCCCCAAAAGCACGTCATCCTCAACAACGGCTACTGCCCGCGTCATCACATCATCACCGTCGAGCAGATCGTCGACGCGCAGGAGGCGCACCCCGACGCGCTCGTGCTGGCGCACCCCGAGTGCAAGGCCGACGTCCTGGCCGAGGCCGACTACATCGGCTCCACCGCCGGCATCATCAAGTATGCCGAGGAGTCGGACGCCAACGAGTTCATCATCGTGACGGTCCGCGGCGTGCTCTACGAACTCGAGCGCCGCTGCCAGGGCACCGGCAAGAAGTTCTACTTCCCTGCGGTGCAGCCCACCTGCGTCAACATGGATCTCATCACGCTCGAAAAGCTCGTGCACTGCCTGGAGACGGGCGAGGGCGAGGTGCAGATTGGCGTGTCGGACGAGGCAGCCGATCAGGCCAAGCTCACGCTCGACCGCATGCTCGAGTACGCGGCGCGCTAGAACGATGTGACATGAGGGGCGGTCCCTTATGCCACATTACAAGGGAGAGGATTCCTGTGGAAACCAAACAATACCCCGATATGGAGTGTGACGTCGTCATTGCCGGTTGCGGCGTGGCGGGCCTGTATGCGGCTCTCAATCTGCCGACGAGCACGCGCGTAATCATGCTCTCCAAGGGTGCCATCGACGAGTGCGATTCGATGCTCGCGCAGGGCGGCATCTGCGTACTGCCCGAGGGCTCTGACTACGATGCCTTCTTTGAGGACACCATGCATGCCGGCCACTACGAGAACCGCCGCGAGAGCGTTGACATCATGATTCGCTCGAGCCGCTCGGTCATCAACGACCTGCTGGCCATGGGCGTGGATTTTGAGCGCAAGGCCGACGGCAGCCTCGACTTTACCCGCGAGGGCGCGCACAGCCGCCCGCGCATTGCCTTCCATGCCGATATTACGGGCAAGGAGATTACGACCAAACTGCTCCAGGCTGTCCGCAAGCTGGACAACGTGCAGATTCTCGAACACGTTGCCATGACCGACATCCTGACCGCCGAGCGCGATGGCGCCACGGTGTGCACCGGCGTCGTCGCCGTTGCCGTGGACGAGGACGATTCAGCTCGCCCCGCCGACGAGCTGGCAAATGCCGCCGAGGGCGTGCGTGCCGGTAAGCCGTTTAAGATCCATGCCCGCCACACGCTGTGGGCAACGGGCGGTATCGGTGGCGTGTACGACCACTCGACCAACTACCCGCAGCTCACCGGTGACGCCTGCTACATCGCGCAGGAGCACGGCATCACGATGGAGCACCTGGACTACGTGCAGATCCACCCCACGGGTCTGTTCTCGCCGCAGCCGGGCCGCACGTTCCTAATCAGCGAAAGCTGCCGCGGCGAGGGCGCGATTCTGCTCAATGCCGCTGGCGAGCGTTTTACCGACGAGTTGCAGCCGCGCGACGTGGTCGCCGCCGCCATCCGCGAGCAGATGAAGCAGGACGGCACCGAGCACGAATGGCTGAGCTTTGCCCCCGTCGAGCGCGATGTGGTGACCGGGCACTTTACCAACATCCGCGCGCGCTGCCTGGAGGACGGCCGCGACATCTTGGACGAGCCCATTCCCGTCACACCCACGCAGCACTACTTTATGGGCGGCGTGTGGGTCGACAAGGACGGCCGCACCTCGATGCCCGAGCTCTACGCCGCGGGCGAGACGGCCTGCAACGGCGTTCACGGCAAGAACCGCCTAGCTTCTAACAGCCTGCTCGAGTCCCTAGTCTGGGGTCGCCGCGCTGCTTGGCGTATGCGTACCGGCGAGTCGCTTGCCGTGGAGCAGGCGGGCGAGCCCGCGCTCGATGGACGCCATCGCGCCCTGAGTTCCGATATCCTTGCAATCGATGATCTGGCCCGTGCCGCCGGCACGCAGGCCGTGGAGGAGTAGGCCATGAATCCCATTACCATGAAGCTCGTCGTCGATGATCTGATTTTGCAGGCTCTGCGCGAGGACATTACCTTTGAGGACGTGAGTACGGCGAGCGTGTGCCCCACGGCGCGCCCCGCTACCGTTGAGCTCATCGCCAAGGCCGACGGCATTATCGCCGGCCTGGACGTATTCGCCCGCACCTTTGAGCTGCTGGATCCGCAGAGCTCGGTGCTGTTTGATGTTGCCGACGGTGACGAGGTGCACGCTGGCGATCACGTGGGCCAGGTGCGCGGAGACGCGCGCGTGCTGCTTTCGGGCGAGCGTGTGGCGCTCAACTACCTGCAGCGCATGAGCGGTATCGCTACTTACACGCATCGGATGGCGGCTGCGCTCGAGGGCACCAAGACCGTGCTTGTCGACACGCGCAAGACCACGCCGGGCATGCGCGTCTTCGAGAAGGCTGCGGTCGAGATCGGCGGCGGCAGCAATCACCGCTACAACCTGTCGACGGCCGTTATGCTCAAGGACAACCACATCGACGCCGCCGGCGGCGTGGCACGCGCAATCGAGATGGCGCGCGCCCATGCGTCGTTTACCACGACGGTCGAGATTGAGTGCGAGAACCTGGACATGGTGCGCGAGGCCGTGGAGGCCGGCGCCGATATCATCATGTTCGACAACATGACCCACGACGACATGGCTGCCGCAATCGAGCTTATCGCCGGCCGCGCCAAGACCGAGTGCTCGGGCAACGTGGACGCCGGCAATATCCGCGCGCTCGCCGACCTGGGCGTTGACTTTATTAGCTCGGGGGCGCTGACTCACTCTGCGCCGATTCTCGACCTCTCGCTCAAGCACCTGCGTCTGTTGGACGGTAAATAATGGACGCCCGCGAGCGTCGCCGTGCCATCATGGCCGTGCTCGAGGGAGCCAAGGGACCCGTTTCGGGCAGCGCACTTGCCCGCGAGGTGGGTGTGAGCCGCCAGATTGTCGTGCAAGACATCGCTCTGCTGCGCGCCGACGGGCACGATATCGTGGCGACCAACCGTGGTTATGTGCTGCAGGAGGCCCCCAGCAGCCCCGCTGTGCCCACGCGCTTGGTCAAGGTTCGCCACAGCGTGGAGCAGGCGGGCGATGAGCTCACGAGTATCGTCGACGCCGGCGGCTCCGTGCTCAATGTGATCGTCAATCACCGCGTATACGGTAAGATCACGGCTGATCTGGACATCCGCAATCGCCGCGATGTCGAGCGCTATCTGCGCGATATCGAGAGCGGCAAGAGCTTTCCGCTGCTAACGGTGACGAGCGGCTATCACTTCCATCGCATTGCGGCGGAGGACGAACAGACCCTCGACGAAATTGAGGCGATGCTCAAGGAGAAGGGCTACCTTGCCGATTTAATGCCCTACGAGGATGATTTGTCCTAGCCCGACACCGTCTTTATAAGTTGCGGTGAAATAGTTCCTACAATCGGCACCTAAGCAATGAGCCAGGAACTATTCCACCGCAACTGCCCACATATGCAAAAGGAGGCCTCCGCGGCGATGCGGAGGCCTCCTTTTTTGTGCACGGTGTACTTTTGAGTGTGCAAGTGGGGGAGTTGTTACTCCTCGACGATCTCGGTGATCGCGCCGGCGGGGCAAGCGTCCTGGCAAGCGCCACAGGCGACGCAGGAGTCCTCGTCAGCGACGGTAGCGACGTCCTGGAGCTCCAGAACGCCAGCGGGGCAGGAGTCGACGCAAACGCCACAAGCGATGCACTCGTCGGCATCAATTACGGGATGAGCCATGGTAGTTTCCTCTCTGTTGACCGACGCTACAGGCGATGCGCGCCGGTTTGATTCGGGCAAAAACATACCACGGGAGCGACCGTTTGCAATACCCTCTGGCCGGCATCTTCATACCGTTCGCCGAGTATGCCAAGGTTTACTAAAAAACACGCAGGTGGGGCCGTTGAGCTGCGCAAATGTTAGCTAAAGGTGACTTGAAATATAGGGCGATTGAGCGTGCTTGCGGAAACTGCATCCCATTATTTTGTCGAAAAACGGGTTGCAGTTTCCGGTTGGGCCCGCTAGAGGAAACTGCGACCCGGTATCAGCTCTCAAAACGGGATACGGTTTCCGGTTGAGCCTTCAGACGGAAACTGCGACCCGGAATCCACGCTCAAACCGGGATGAGCTTTCCGCAAGACGGCCCCCAGGCACCCTCGGACCCGAACCTCAGCCATCTCTACATAGATCTCGATAGATTTGCCGAGAACTCAAACAGGGCGTCTACCTGCGTATTTGCGAACCTAAACTCTCGGCAATAAGAAATCTTATATGAATTGACTTAGATTTTGTATATTCCGGCCCATAAGGGGATACACTACATCCTGAAAGACAAGCCGAAACACCGACTCGGCAGACCGCCGAGTCGGTGCAAACGCACAAGAGAGAGGGAATTTCTAATGGGCAAGATTCTTGGTATCGACCTTGGTACTACTAACTCCGCTATGGCCGTCCTCGAGGGCGGTTCTCCGACCATTATCGTGAACGCCGAGGGCGACCGCACCACCCCGTCTGTCGTGGGCTTCCGTGCCGACGGCGACCGCGTCGTGGGCAAGGCCGCTAAGAACCAGGCGGTCACCAACCCCAAGAACACCGTGTTTTCCATCAAGCGCTTCATGGGCCGCAAGTACTCCGAGTGCACCTCCGAGATCAAGACCGTGCCGTATGAGGTCAAGGAGGGCCAGGGTGGCCGTGCCGTCGTCGACATCGAGGGCAAGGATTACACCGCTGAGCAGGTGAGCGCCATGACGCTCGCCAAGATGAAGGCCGACGCCGAGAAGTATCTGGGCGAGACCGTCACCGACGCCGTCATCACCGTCCCGGCCTACTTCAACGACGCCCAGCGTCAGGCCACCAAGGACGCCGGTAAGATCGCCGGCCTCAACGTCAAGCGTATCGTCAACGAGCCGACCGCTGCTGCTCTTGCCTATGGCCTGGACAAGCAGGGCACCGACCAGCGCATCCTGGTCTTCGACCTGGGCGGCGGCACCTTCGACGTCTCCATCCTCGACCTCGCCGACGGCGTGTTTGAGGTTCTGTCCACCTCGGGCGACAACCACCTGGGCGGCGACGACTGGGATCAGCGCGTCATCGACTGGATGGCCGATAAGTTCCAGCAGGAGAACGGTGTCGACCTGCGTCAGGACCCCATGGCCCTGCAGCGTCTGAAGGAGGCTGCCGAGAACGCCAAGAAGGAGCTCTCCGCCGCCCAGCAGACCACCATCAACCTGCCGTTCATTACCATGAACCAGTCCGGCCCGCTGCACCTCAACTACACGCTGACCCGCGCCGAGTTCGAGAAGATCACCCGCGACCTGCTCGAGCGCTGCAAGCAGCCTGTCACCAACGCCCTGCGCGACGCCAAGCTTAAGCTCTCCGATCTGACCGAGGTCATCCTCGTCGGCGGCTCCACCCGTATGCCCGCCGTCCAGGAGCTCGTCAAGACCATGACCGGCAAGCAGCCCAACATGTCCGTGAACCCCGACGAGGTCGTTGCCGACGGTGCTGCCGTCCAGGGCGGCGTGCTCACCGGCGACGTCGAGGGCATCCTGCTGCTCGACGTTACCCCGCTGTCGCTGGGCGTCGAGACCATGGGCGGCATCATGACCAAGATGATCGACCGCAACACCACGATCCCGACCTCCAAGACCGAGGTCTACTCCACCGCTGCCGACAACCAGACCAGCGTCGAGATCAACGTGCTCCAGGGCGAGCGCGAGCTTGCCCGCGACAACAAGTCGCTCGGTAAGTTCCAGCTGACCGGCATCCCGGCTGCCCGTCGCGGCGTGCCGCAGATCGAGGTCACCTTCGACATCGACGCCAACGGCATCGTCAAGGTCTCTGCTAAGGACAAGGGCACCGGCAAGGAGCAGCAGATCACCATTTCCGGTTCCACCGCTCTGTCCGACGACGAAGTCGATCGTATGGTCAAGGACGCCGAGGCTCATGCCGAGGAGGACAAGAAGCAGAAGGAAGAGGTTGAGGTTCGCAACCAGACCGACAGCCTGTGCTACTCCACCGAGCAGACCCTCAACGAGCTCGGTGACAAGGTTTCCGCCGACGTGAAGTCCAAGGCCGAGGCCGCTATCGCCGACGCCAAGAAGGCACTCGAGGGCTCTGACGTCGAGGCCATCAAGGCCGCCGGCGAGTCCCTGCAGTCCGTGGCCTACGAGCTGGCCCAGGTTGTCTACGCCGACGCTCAGCAGCAGACCGACGGTGCCGCTGGCGCCCAGCCTGCCGACGATGACGTCGTCGACGCCGACTACGAGGTTGTGGACGACGAGGACAAGTAATCATGTCCGCCCGTAAAGCTCGCACGGAGGCGGCCGCCGTTGGTGCCGCCCCCGTTGACTCTGAGGAGAAGGACGTGAAGATTCCCGTAGAGGCCGCAGACGATACCGAGGCCAACGAGGCCCCGGCCGCCGAGGCTGCCGAGAACCAAGTAGAGGATTCCAACAAGGAGGCGACGATGACCGAGGACGAGATGGTGGAAGCCGCTATCCGCGCCGGTGAGGAAGCCGCCGACAACGACTTTAAGCTCAAGTTCGAGCAGGCTCAGAAAGAGCTTGCCGACGTGCGCAACGAGCTCGATGCTGCGGCAGAGGCTCAGAAGGCCGCCGAGGACAAGGCAAAGGACGCCACCGAGCGCACCGCCCGTCTGCAGGCCGACTGGGAGAACTTCCGTCGCCGCACCGCCAACGAGCGTATCGCCGAGCGCGAGCGCGCGACCGAGAAGCTTGTCACCGCACTGTTGCCGGTGATTGACGATATCGAGCGCGCGATCGACCATGTCCGCAGTCAAGAGCTTTCCGACGGCTTTAAGCAGTTCGTCGATGGCGTTGACGCGGTACATGCCAAGCTGCTCGATGTGTTTGCGCACGAGGGCGTTGAGCCCATCGACCCCAAGGGCGAGGCGTTCGATCCGCTCGAGCATCAGGCCGTGGGTCGCGTCGAGGACGCATCGCAGTACGACGAGACCGTCAACGATGTATACCAGAAGGGCTACCGCATGGCGGATCGCATCCTGCGTTCCGCGATGGTGACGGTGACCTACGGTGGCGAGAAGCGCCCCGCACCGGAGCCCGAAGCGGCGCCCGAGGATGCTGCGGCCGATACGGCCGAGAGCACCGAGGAGTAATTGAGAAGGGCCCCGGGGCAACACCCGGGGCCCTTTCTGGCCTAGTGCCATATGAAAGCATGAGCCGCCGCCCGCTGGGCGGCGGATGAAACAGGAGAGGAGCTACGATGGCTGCAGGCAAAACCTTCTATGACATCCTGGGCGTATCCAAGAGCGCCTCCGACAAAGAGATCAAGAGCGCGTTTCGCAAGCTCGCGCAAAAATATCACCCCGATGCCGGCGGCGACGAGGCCAAGTTCAAGGAGATCAGCGAGGCCTACGAGACGCTTTCGGACGAGAAGAAGCGCAAAGAGTACGACCAGATGCTCATGTTTGGCGGCATGCCGGGCGCGGGCGGCGCGTATGGCGGCGGCTACGGTGCCGGCGCGGGTGCCAGCGGCTGGGGCGACATCTTCGACAGCATCTTTAGCGGCAACGGCGCCTGGGTCAGCGATTGGGGCTCGGGCTTTGCCGGGGCTGCGGGCGCTGCCGGTGCCGGCGCGGGTCGCAGCCGTGCTCGCAAGGGCGGCGACCTGTCGCTGACCGTCGATGTGACGGCCGAGGACGCGTTTCGCGGCGTGACGCACAAGGTCACCTATCGCATTCCCTCGACAGGCGAGCAGCAGACCATTACGGTCTCGGTGCCCGCGGGCGCGGTCGACGGCGGCAAGCTACGCTACAAGCGTCGCGGCGAGTACGGCGTTGCCGGCGGCGAGCGCGGCGACCTGGTCGT
>JAXIYS010000065.1:0-32828 GCA_036304385.1 Collinsella sp.
AAGAACGTCCCCAACGACTAGTCATTTAAGAACGTCCCCAATGACTACCACGGCAACGCCGCAGGTAGAGAACGGACAGCGAAAACGCCCCTAAGCGAGCAAGGTGACGTGAAACGAAAGGGCGCTGACCTTTTGGTCGCGCCCTTGAAGTTGAACGTCAGATTGCCGCTTAGGGGCGTTTGCAGCGTCAACTGGTTACGCGGTTCGTAGAACCGCGTAACTCCCCTAGCTCATCATCGCATTCATCATCTCGTTGGTTGCGGAATCGTCGGCAGACCACTCACCGTCGTCATTGCAGGTGTACTTGAAGGTAACCGTGGTGTCCTTGGTCTTAGCAGCCTTGGTCACATCGACCATAACCTGGCCGGCCATCTTGTACAGCTCGTCATCGGAAGGCATCGAATCGAGCGCGGTGACCTTCTCCTGATACTGAGTGGCAAAATCCTCGACGATCTGGTTCATGGACTTGCAGGTGATGGTGACCTCGGCAGTTGCGGTACCCTTGTCCTCGTCGACCGTCACGTCGCCGATCTTGTAGTCAAAGCCCTCGAGATAGCTCTTGGCGTACTCCTTGGGATCGATGCCCAGCTGCTCGAACTCGTCGCCCGAGGCCTCTTCCAGGCCGGCGAGGAAGTCGTCGCCACCGTTCTTGACCTCGTCAAACTGCGTCGTAAGATCCTCGGTGATGAGTTCCTCCACCGAAGGGCCCCCGCAGCCGGAAAGCACAACCACGCACGCGACCAGAACAGCCATCAGGGGCGCAAGCAGCAGCTTCTTCTTCATGACATTCCTCCCAACAAGCGGCACCGCGCTTCCCAACACGGTGCACGTCGTAACAATAAGGCCATACTAGCAGCTAACGAACACCCCCGGCGAAGCAAAGGCGCAGTCGGCTCGATTTAACGTCCGAACGGTTTACCGGTCCGCCCAACGTGCAATAAAACGTTCCGCCGCATTGTAATAAAAAAGGGTGGTCGAACAATTCGACCACCCCAAAACACCCTTTGGATGCCGCAGCTTACTTGCGGACGACCTTGACGATGGCATCGCCGGCGGCGACAGCGGAGTCGGCCTCGACGGCGAGCTCAACATCGGCAAACTCGGCGGTGTTGGACACAGCCACGACGACGCAGTCCTTGTAGCCGGCGGCGGCGATCTTGGCGCGATCAATCTTGAGCATGGGCTGGCCGGCCTTGACGACGTCGTCGGCCTTGACGAAGCCCTCGAAGCCGTCGCCGTTCATGTTGACGGTATCGACGCCAACGTGCACCAGAACCTCGATGCCGCTATCGGACTGCAGGCCCACGGCGTGACCCATGGTGACGGTCACTTTGCCGTCGCAGGGAGCGTAGACCAGATCGTCCTCGGGCCACACGGCGCAGCCCTTGCCCAGGACCTCGCCACCAAAGACGGGATCGGGCACGTCGGCCATCTTGATGACCTTGCCCTTGACGGGCGAGCACAGCACGTCGGCGCCGGCAGAAGCAGAGATGGAGGCAGGAGCAGCGGCAGCCGCGGGCTCAGCCTTCTTCTTGAACATATCAAACAGACCCATATGTTTTCTCCTCTTGATTAAGCGCAACGTTATGCGCATGCCTATGGTGATTATAGTGCCAAATGGCCAAATTGCTAAGGTAAGAGCTCGAGTCGAGAGCCCTTCCAGGCCCTTCCCAAAACCTTTTCCCCAGTGGCACTCATATTGTCGATTAATCCTCGATAAGCCCCAGGCGAACGAAAGCGTTCCAGATGCCGCCGTCATCGACGTCGGTGGTCACGCAATCGGCTGCCTGTCCGGCGTTCGGCAGAACGCCGGAACTCAATCGCCGAAACTCAATTACTCCAGGCCCTCGGCGCCGTTGGACTTGATGATCTTCTGGTAGGCGTAGAAGCTGTCCTTGCGGCGGCGCTCGTAGGTACCGGTGCCGTCATCGTACTTATCGACGTGAATAAAGCCGTAGCGCTTGCGCATCTCGCCGGTGCCGGCGGACACCAGGTCGATGGGGCCCCACCAGGTGTAGGCGATCAAGTCGACGCCGTCGGCAATAGCCTCGCCCATGGCTTTGATGTGGCTGCGCAGGTAGGCAATGCGGTACGGGTCGTGGATGGAGCCGTCCTCCTCGACCTCGTCGTAGGCGCCCATGCCGTTCTCGACCACCATCAGCGGAATCTCATAGCGGGCGTAAATCTCGTTGAGGGCGATGCGCAGACCCAGCGGATCGATCTGCCAGCCCCAGTCGGTGGACTCCAGATAGGGGTTCTTGCCGCCAAAGGTCATGTTGCCCTCGGTCATCTCGTGGTCCTTGTGGGTGCCCACGGTGCCGGACATGTAGTAGCTAAAGGTGTAGAAATCAACCTTGCCGTCGGCGATATCCTGCAGGTCGCCGTCCTCCATCACGAGCTCAACGTCGTTCTCGGCCCAGAAGCGCTTGGCATAGAACGGGTACTTACCGCGCACCTGCACGTCGGAGCAGTACCAGTTCATGGTGTTCATCTCCTGCTGCGTGGCGAACACGTCGGCCGGATCGCACGTGGCGGCATAGGAGAGGATGAAGCAGTCCATGTTGCCCATCTTAAACTGCGGGTAATGCTCGTGGGCATAACGCACGACGCGGCCGCTGGCGACAAACTGGTGATGCAGCGCCTGCATACGAGCCTGCGGCGTGGTGTGGACCGCCGACGCCGGACCCTCAAAGCCCTGAATCATGCTGGTCTCAAAGAGGTTCCCCATGTCCTGAGTACCGCAGTTGATCTCGTTGAAGGTGAGCCAGAACTTGACCTTGTCTTGATAGCGGTCGAAGACGGTCTGGCAGTACTTCTCAAAGAAGCCGATGAGCTCGCGACTCGCCCAGCCGTTGTATTTCTCGACCAGGTGATAGGGCATCTCGTAGTGCGAGAGGGTCACGAGCGGCTCGATATTGCGGGCACGCAGGCAGTCGAAAACGCGGTCGTAGAAGGCGAGGCCGGCCTCATTGGGCTCAGCGTCGTCGCCGTTGGGGAAGATACGGCTCCAGGAGATGGACATGCGGAACATATTGAAGCCCATCTCGGCGAACAGCGCGATGTCTTCCTCGTAGTGATGGTAGAAATCGATACCGTCATGATTGGGGTAGAAGCGGTTGGGGTCGATGTCGATCGTAATCTGACGCGGCTCCTTGTAGCTGCCTCCCAAGAAGTGGTCGTCGACGGAAGGACCGCGGCCGTCCACGTTCCAAGCGCCCTCAAACTGGTTGGCGGCGGTGGCGCCACCCCAATAGAAACCCTTGGGGAACTTGATGTTTGCCATGAGCATCTCCTTTGCATCGCGGGTCGATAATCCGAGTATCGCCCACGCGCGGGACGGGCAGAAGCGGGCGCGCCAAACCCGACACTTCTTTTCGCGCCCACGGACCGCCTCCGCCCCGACCCTGACACTTCCTGATACCGACCAAAAAGGGACAGGTTTATTTTGGGAGGTTTTATCTGGGCAAATGCCGGCGGTAGGCGGCCGGCGTGCAGCCATAGCGCTCGGCAAATTTTTTGTAGAAGAAGCTCATATTGGCATAGCCCACCTCGCGCGCTGCGGCCTCCGCAGTAGCACCGGTATCGAGTAGCGCCGCAGCGCGTGTCAGGCGGCTCTCCTGCACGAGTTGCATAAACGCGCGTCCCGCCTGCCGCTTGAGCAGCGCGCTTGCGTAGTTGGGGCTCAGATGCAGGTGGTGGGCCAAGTCGTCGAGTGTGCAATCGCAAGCATGCCGCTCGATGTAGCTCATCGCCACCGCAACCTGCGCCGAGGGAAGCGCGGGAACGCCCGTTTGCAGCAGCGCGGCCTCGTAGCTTTGCATGAGCTCGACCAGCAGCAGCTCAAACAGCCTCGACACGATCTGGGGGCTCGCTGCCGTCGGCTCCAAGAGCTCGCACAACATCTCCTGCATATAGCGGCGCGCCCGACGGCTGGAGCCCGCGCGGAAATGCACATGCCCGCGATGATCGGTCTCGTCGTTAAGCGCGTTGAGCAGGAACTGCGAGACGGCACTTGTGGACGAAAGGCTTTGCTCCAGGCTGCGGCGCAGCATCGACCGCGAAATGACAATGCTCAACATCAGGTCGTGCTCGCCGAGCTCACCTACGGCATGTGGACAGGCGGCATCGAGCAGAAGCACCTCGTTTTGGACGAGCGTGAGTTGCGTACCATTGACAATCTGTGGCGCGCGCCCTCGATAGACATAGCTGATTTCGACATAATCGTGCACATGCTCTGGCACGGGGTTAAAGCGCGAGTTGCGCACAATCGACAGGCCCTCGGGCATACCTTCTTGGTGCAGGGCGTACGTCGCGTTACCGATTTTATGGACATGCCTGCCATCGATATCTGCCTGTTGACCCTGTCTAAACGCATCGTTCCAGTCATAGCGGGCGCCCGCGCAGTAAGCGCGCTCGCTATCGGTCAGCTCGAGCAAAAGATTGTCCAAACGTGCGATATCCATAGCGTCACCATCGTTGATTTAGTCATATTTTGCCGCGATTTTGATATTAGCAGGGCAGCACGGGCGACGTACCCTGAACTCGCAAGGGTTTAGAAAGTTGGTTCTGGCATGTGGCACGCGTCCCAGCGCTTCGCCAAGCAACTGTGGGGTGACGTTTGCCCAGATAAAACCGACCAAAATAAACCTGTCCCTTTTTGGCAGGTTTTGAAGGAGTGAGTATGGCGGCATATGACAACCATGTGCTTCCGTTCTTGTGGCTCAAGGGCGAAGAACGCGAGACGATTACCGAATACTTAGAGCAGATTGCCGGGGCGGACATCCGCGAAGTCTGCCTTGAATCGCGCACGCATCCCGAGTTTTGCCGCGACGGCTGGTGGTCCGACCTGCGTTTTATCATTGGCGAGTGCAAGCGCCTGGGCCTTAAGATCTGGCTGCTCGATGATGCCCACTTTCCCACAGGCTACGCCAACGGCGCGCTTGCAGGCGAGGATGTAGACCCCGCGCTCAAGAAGACCGTGCTTAAGCATCACACGGTAACGGTCGTTGGACCCCAACCGTCCACGTCCATCAAGCTCGGCAATCTTATAGATCCCACAGAGTGCTTTGTGGGCGCCGCAGCTTTCGACGCTGCCGGCGTGCCGCTCGACCTTGAGCTCGCCGTTGAGCAAACCGAGGACGGCACTCCCGCCTGCCTGCGCTTTGACGCTCCCGCCGGCGTCACTACCCTCGAGCTCTACGTCACCAGCCAAAAGACCGGCTTTCGCGATGAATACATCAACATGGTCGACGCCGATTCGTGCCGCATGCTCATCAACGCCGTCTACGAACCCACATTCACGCATCTGGGCGACGAGTTCGGCAAGACCATTCTGGGGTTCTTTACCGATGAGCCTGGCTTTATGAACGAGAAGGATGCGACCCTCGAAGACGCTTCTACCAGCAGCTTTATCGGACGCGGTGACATGGCGCTGCCATGGTCGGACGAACTTGCACGACGCCTGCACGAGGCACTGGGCATGGATTGGCTGGCTAAACTGCGCGGCCTTTGGACGCGCGAGGCAGACGGCGCACGGACCCGCCACGCCTACATGAACATTGCCACGCAACTCTACCGCACCTGCTTTGACGAGCAGATTGGCGACTGGTGCCGCGAGCACGGCGTCATGCACATCGGGCACGTGATCGAAGACAAGAGCTGCCACACACGCTTGGGCCAGGGCGCTGGGCACTATTTCCGCGCTGTCGCCGGTCAGGACATGGCGGGCATCGATGTGGTTATTAACCAGCTCGCCCCCGGCATCGACCACGGCCCTTACAGCTACTTCCATGGCGCATGGAACATGGAGTTCTTTACCTACGCGCTTGCCAAACTGGGCTCTTCAGCCGCGCGCCTCGACCCCAAAAAGCAGGGGCGCTGCATGGCCGAGGTTTTTGGCGCCTTTGGCTGGCACGAGGGCTTGCGCGAGATGAAGTGGATTGCCGACCACATGCTCGTCCGCGGCGTCAATTGGTTTACGCCGCACGCGTTTAGCATGGCACCCTTCCCCGATTGGGACTGCCCGCCGCACTTTTACGCTCACGGCAACAACCCGCAGTGGCCGCACTTTGGCCAGCTCATGAGCTATATGAACCGTATGGCAACGCTGCTTTCGGGAGGCTGTGCCACGCGCCCCGTCGCCATCCTGTACCATGCCGATGCCGAATGGGCCGGCAGCGCCATGCCTATCGAGCGCGTGGCGACAGAGCTCACGCGCGCGCAGATCGACTTTGATTTTGTGCCCGCCGAGGCTTTTGAGGACAAGAGCCGCTACAAGGTTTCGATTGCTGATGGATTGCTTGGTGTTAACAGCTGCCGCTACCAGGCATTTGTTATGCCCAGTGCTACGTTTATTGGCGCGAAGACGGCAAAGGCAGCGAGACGCATGACGGATGCAGGCGTTATGGTGCTCGCCGTCGACAAGGTGCCCGGTGCATTCTACGATACCGATGGCGCGGTCGAGCTGGGAGGGCTCGTCGCAACGCCGCTCGCCGATGTCGCCCGCGCGCTTGCAAGCGCGGGACTACAGACCGTTGTGTCTGACACACCGCAGCCCTGGCTACGCGCACTTCGCTACGAGCGGGCAGGCGAGACCTACGTTATGCTCGTCAACGAGCACCCCCGCGAGCGCATCGACTGCACGGTTGCACTTGCGACAGGTGAGCGCCTTTGCGGCACGCGGCTCGACCTGCTAAACGGCACCGAGCCCGTTGCGTTTGACGGTGTGTTGGAGCTCGCACCCTTCGAGAGCTGCATCGTTGTTTTGGAAGCGGGCAGCGAGGATGCGCCCGGAGACGGCGCAATCGACGCTGATACATCGCTCGGTCTGCGCATCGAAGGCCCATGGACCGTTGCCCTCTCCCCTGTCGGCAGCAATGGCGCCTTTGGTGAAGCACAAGAGCTCAAACACCTGGGCGACCTTACGGCCGACCTGTTCACCGGCACCTGCGGCACCTACCGATATCATGCGTCGTTTGAGCTGGCCAACGATTGCGCTGACGCCACGATCGACCTGGGAGACGTTTACGAAACCGCGACGCTCACGCTCGATGGGCGCTCGCTCGGCACACGCATCTGCCCGCCCTACCGTTTTGCCGCCGGCGCACTTTCCGCCGGTGCGCATGAGCTCACGATCGACATCATCAACACGCTCGACCATGCGATCCCCGACATCTTCGCTCTCACCGAGCCCGTCGCCCCCAGCGGCATCCTCGGCCCCGTTACCCTTTGCGGGCAAAACCTGCCAAAATAAACCTGTCCCTTTTTGGCAGGTTTGGCGAGTGTGGGAGTTCGCATGGATATCAAACGCAAGATCACCGAGGCGCAGGGCCTCACCCCCACCGAGCAACAGCTCGGCATTGCAGCCCTTGCCATCGGCGAGGACATCCGCGGGCTTTCGATTAAGGAATTTGCCGCGCGCGCCAACGTTTCGGTCGCGAGCGTGCACCGTTTTTGCAAAAAGCTCGACCTCGAGGGTTTCAAGGACCTCAAGGTCGAGCTTATTCGCTTGGCAACCGAGGCGGGCAATCGGCGCAACGTGGACATCAACTTTCCCTTTGATGCTACGTCCAGCCCCGCGCAGGTTATGGAGCGCATGGAGGGGCTCTACCAGACCACGCTGGCCGAAACGCAGGAGCTGCTCGACCCCACGCAGCTTGACCACGCCGCCAAGCTCATCGCGAACGCCCGACAGGTCGACATCTACACGGGCTCGCACAACCTCTATCCAGCGGGAATGTTCCGCGACCGCCTGCTCTCCGCCGGTAAAAGCGCGACGTGCCACGACGGTGTCGAGGCCCAGGTGCGAACGGCGCTCGCCTCGGGCCCCGACCATGCGGCAATCGTCATCTCCTACAGCGGCCTTGCCCCCAACCTCAAGGACATCTTGCCGATCCTCAGCAGTCGACATGTCCCGGTCATCGTCATCGGCACGCCTTATTGCGCGCGCATTCACCCTGGCTTTGCCGCCTACCTTACGGTGAGTGACCACGAGAGCATGACGCATCGCATCACGCAGTTCGCCAGCCATATCGCCGTGCAATACGTGCTCGATTCGCTCTACAGCAGCTACTTCGCCAAAGACTACGCCCACTGCGCCGAATTCCTAGAGCGATCGTTTCCCTACACCCGCCTCCCCGGGCTCAAGTAGCGACGAGCGTGGATTTTTGGACACTCGAATAACGAGCGTGGATAATCTCCCACTTTGAGCCCGCACACACGCCAAAACCGGGAGATTATCCACGATCGTGTTGAATGATCCGTTTTCCTCTGCGCCCGAGGGACCACTCGACCACCTTGCACCAAAGCAATAACGACTTCTCGTCATTAGATTATTCAAATCGACTCTAATAACTATTTTCGCCATAAACTCGTTATTAGAATTGATATGATTAGCCTAATAACGAGTTCCGGCACTAAAGATATGGAGGGCGCGATGCAAATCGAGGAGAACGGCCAGGGAACGCTCCGCAATAATCTATCGGGGAAATTAGCTTACTATTCGTTTTTGCCAACGCCCTTGCAATCATTGAGGCAGCTAAACCTCACTGAGGAAACCTATCGCACGCTTTCCGCATGCTCACGAAAGCTTGGAGAGCTTGAAGGCATGCTCTACTTTGTTCCCAACGCCGACATGTATCTGACAATGTATGTGCGCAAAGAAGCACTCCTTTCTTCGCAAATTGAGGGAACTCAGTGCACGTTTGACGACCTACTTAGTCCATCGCAAACCCAACTCCATCATAAAGATGTCGCAGATGTCGTGAATTATGTCCGTGCTGTCGACCGCGGCGTAGAACTGCTCAAAAAGATGCCCTTGTGTACGAGGCTTCTCAGGCAGGTTCATGCGGTCCTGCTGGACGGAGTGCGCGGAACGGAAAAGAATCCAGGCGAGCTGCGCTCCTCACAAAACTGGATTGGCCCTTCAGGCTGCACCATTGCAACTGCATCGTTCGTCCCTCCAAACATTGAAGATTTGAGCAACACGCTCCAGGACCTCGAACGATTTATCAATGAGCCTCAAGTCGAAATGGATCCGATCGTGCGGGCGGCGCTCGTCCATTACCAATTTGAAACTGCCCATCCATTCCTAGACGGAAACGGTCGCCTGGGCAGGCTTCTCATTACACTTATGCTCATCAATGATGGCGTTCTTCATTCTTGCTTGTTCTATCCATCGTTCCAGTTCAAGAAAAATCGAAGCGAGTACTACCGACAACTCACATCCGTAAGGGAACGAGGAACTTACGAGGAATGGATAGAGTTTTTCTGCGCCAGTCTTCTTGAGAGTGCGAAGGACTCGGTAGGGTCTTTAAAAAACCTTGTTGACCTCCATAACCGTTCCACAGCAACCATTACCGAAAATCTCGGAAGGACTGCTGCAAACGGGCAAAGGCTGTTGGGCATTCTTGAAGAGCACCCCATCGTCGACACCGCATTCATCGCTGCCCAACTCGATATCGGCAGGAGCACCGCGAGTTCGCTCGTTAAATCATTCGAAGAATTGAACATCCTTCGTCCGCTCGACGAGTCAAAGCAGAGATATCGACGGTACGGATATGAAGAGTATCTTTCGATTCTCAGGGAAGACGCCGAGCCGATTAGATAGGCATCGCAGCCCAACCAAATATAACGAGCGTGGATAATCTCCCACTTTGAGCCCGCACACAGGCCAAAACCGGGAGATTATCCACGCTCATTTTGGGTCCCCTGGGAACGCATGAGGAGGGCGGATAGACAGCCGTTATTTGCGAGGCGTCAGCGACGTAAAGAGTCCGTGTTGGTTGCAGTAAAGATATATCCTGCCGCGCCCGGTAATATGGAATCGCGGCTGCACCGATTGCTCTGGATAGAGCTTCTTAAAGCAGATGCCGTCCATAGTCGCATATGCCACAAAGCTAATGTAGTGATCCTTGGTCATGGGATGATCGAGCGTGACGTACCAATCGTCCTCGATGCGCTCGATGGAAAAGGCGTGGTCCGCGTCCGGCTCTTCGGCCTCCTGGGAAAACATCGTGGAGCCACAGCAGCTAAAGCTGCCTTCTCCGAGCGCGTGCACAACGTTTCCGCAGATAGGGCAAACGTAAAAGACACCTTTGAGCATATTGCCTGCACGGTTGGCGTTGGCCCGAATGTCACCAGCCAAAAGCTCAGCCACGCTTATGCCGAGTCTCTGGGCCAAAGGCTCAACGAGGGAAATGTCGGGAAGGCCGCGGCCGGATTCCCACTTGCTGACGGCTTTATCGGTCACGCCAAGGCTTTCCGCCAGGGCGCGCTGAGTGAGGCCGCGCTCTTCACGCAGCCGCTTGATGGCATGCGCTGCCAAAAAAGTATGGGAAGCATTGGTTTGCCGTGTCTGGTTCATGAGCTGTCCAATCAAATTGAAGAAATGGAGTGAACCGGTTCGACAGTCAGTATCCATTTGAAGGCCAGGCTCGACAACCTACGCTGCGTAGACATGCGCCAATCGAACGAGCCGGATTTTTGGACGCTCATCCTGAATGATCCGTTTTCCTCCGTCCCCAGGGGATCACTGCCGCATTCGGAGCAAGGCGGCGTCGCAGGTAGAGGACGGACAGACACTATGACCCAATCCGAGGGCACGGAAACGACAGGAGCCCCCGCTCGTGACCGCGGGTCGGGGCTGCGACAATGTTGTTGAAGTGCCAGAGGCGCAGCCGCGCCGCAACGAGGTTGGGAGGCTCCCGTGCCTAGATATTCTACCGCCTTCGGAATGGACGTACACCTCAGGTCCACCACCGTCTGCGCGCTCGACGCGGAGACGGACGAGGCCGTGGCGAGGAGGTTCCGCGGCAACCCGTGGGGCGAGGTCGCGGAGTGGATGTCGGGCTTCCCGGGCCCGTCGCTCGCCGCCTACGAGAGCGGCTACCTCGGCTTCGCGCCGCAGAGGGAGCTGTCGGCCCTCGGCGTCGACTGCGTCGTCGCGGCCGTCTCCAAGGTCCCGAGGTCGGCGGCAGACCTCTCGTCCAAGAACGACCGCAACGACGCGGCCAGGATGGCCAAGGCGATACTGTCGCACGACGTCACCCCGGTATGGGTGCCGTCCCCCGAGATCGAGGGGCTCAGGGACCTCGCCGCCGCCCACGACGCCGCGACCGCCAGGCTCGCGGCGGCGAAGCAGCGGCTCCTGGCGTTCCTGGCCCGCCGCGGCTACGTCTACGGAGGCACGACGCCGGCCGGCAACCCCCGGAAGTACTGGACGTACGGCTTCCTCAGGTGGCTCGACGGCATACGCCCCGCCGACGACGGCGGCATCCGGGCGCTCGCGGCGCTGAGGAACGAGGTCGAGGCGGCCGACGAGACGAGGGAGGCCGTCCTCGCCGAATACAGGGCCGCCGTCGCGGCGGGCCCCCTCTCGGCCGAGGTCGAGGCGCTCCAGTCCATCAAGGGGTGCGGGTTCGTGCTCGCCGCCGCCTTCGCGTCCGAGGTCGGCGACTTCTCGAGGTTCCGCTCCGGCAGGCAGGTGACGGCCTACTTCGGCCTCGCCCCGAAGCAGAGGTCGAGCGCCGACTCCGTGCGACTCGGCGGAATCAGCGGGGCCGGCAACGCGCTCGTCAGGAGGCTGGCGGTCGAGGGGTCCTGGCGCTACGCCCAGGCCGGGCACCAGCCCAAGCTGATGCCCAAGGGCTCCGGAGTCCCGCTCGAGATAAGGATGCACGGGAGGAAGGGGTCCGAGCGCCTGCTCCGGCGACGCGAGGAGATGCTCGAGAGGGGCATGCCCCAGGCGAAGGCGAACGCCGCCACCGCCGCCGAGCTCGTGAGGTGGCTGTGGGCCCTCGGCATGATGTGCCGGGAGGCCGGCGAATAGACATAGCCCCCGTCCCGGCGAGCCGGGCAGCCTTCGGGGATACCCCCGTTCTCGCTGTGCGCGCGGCGGTCGCCGCATTCGCGTCGACAGACTTGGGGAACCCCCGCCGAAGGAGAGGATTGCGGGCCGCCAGAGCGGTATCCGCGGATATGAGACTGAGCCGAAGGCGTCGACGACATGCCGGGGGCGGACCGGGACGGGTTCAACGGCAGGCCCCGCCGACCGATTGCAAGCGGTCGGCGGGGCCATTGTGGCTCTTGACAGCGGATTGGGTCATATGAGCGAGCGACGTCCAGGGCGACAATTTGCCATTCAAAAGGCGAGGCATGACCAGAAGGTCAATGCCTCGCCTTTTTCATGCCAACTTGTTCGCCCTGGGCGGCGCGCAGCGTCGGCCGGTTACGGCGTTTGGTAAAACGCCGTAACTACTCTCGGGCTCCGTACTGCTCGTAGTAGGCGTCGATGGCGGTCTTGAGCTCGTCATCGATGACGACCTTGCCGTCGATCTCGTGGTTGTAGAGGGTCTCGACGACCTCAGCCATGGAGACGATGCTCGCGACGGGGAAACCGTACTTGGCCTCGATCTCCTTCTGCGCGGTGGTCACGCCACCCTTGCCGACCTCCATGCGGTTGAGGGACACGATCAGGCCCTTGATCTCAACATCAGCAGCAGCCTTAACCTTGGGATAGGTCTCGTCGATGGACTTGCCGCTGGTGGTGACGTCCTCGACCATGACCACGCGGTCGCCGTCCTGGGGCTCATAACCCAACAGGTTGCCCTTATCGGCACCGTGGTCCTTGGCCTCCTTGCGGTCGCAGCAGTACTTGACCTCCTTGCCGTACAGCTCGTGGTAGGCAATTGCGGTCACGACGGCCAGCGGAATACCCTTGTAGGCCGGTCCAAACAGCACATCAAAGTCGTCGCCAAAGTTATCGTGGATGGCCTGGGCGTAATACTCGCCCAGCTTCTTGAGCTGATAGCCCGTCACGTAAGCGCCGGCGTTCATAAAGAACGGGGACTGACGGCCGCTCTTGAGCGTAAAGCTGCCGAACTTAAGGACGTCGGACTCGACCATAAACTTGATGAACTCTTGCTTGTAAGCCTCCATGCGGGCTCCTCTCGTAATCGCGTACGTGCCTTCCAGTTTAGCGCAGGCGAAGCGTAGATGCGGGCGCGCTTTGGGGCCACGGCATTCTGTAAAGGCTTTGTCAGGGGGAATGGTTTTCCGAACAATGGGGTTGACATGTCAAACTCCCTCATCAAGAATACGGGCGGATTAAAAAGGGGTACGAGATACCCAAAGCGCGCTGCGCTCAGCCTTTAGGAGGTGTGCCATGGAAGGCAGTCCTAGTCGAAAAACCTGCATGTCGCCCTCGGCACGCCGCGAGGACTCCGCATCCGCATAACCACCAACAGCAGATCGTCAAAACCACCACAAAGGTGCCTGTCCCCTTTGTGGTGGTTCGTGAGCTTGACGTGAGCGACATCTAGGTTTTTTGCAACTCAATACGACACGTACGCTAACTCCCTTCAACAAGGAGGACCCTATGCTGATGCTCAAAACCGCCACGGTACTCGAAGCTATCTCCAAGCGCCGCCGCACGGCGCGCCCTGCCGCTCACACCGGTCTGTCCAAGAACACCATATTCGCCGCCACCCATAGCGCCGAGGACGCCCTCGTACTGCTCGAAGCCACGGCAAACGGCCTCACCGCCGAGCAGGCAACCGAGCGCCTGGACACCTCCGGCCCCAACACCATCGAGGCACCGACCAAGACACTCACCCGTCGCATCGCCGACGCCTTCATCGATCCCTTCGCCGGCATCCTCGCCGCGCTCGCGCTGGTCTCGCTCTATATCGACGTGCTCGCCGTGCCCGAGCCGCAGCGCGACCCCTCCACGGTCATCGTCATCGGCATCATGCTGCTGGTATCGGGCGGCATGAAGTTTATCCAGGAAGCCCGCAGCGGCAATGCGGCCGAGGCCCTTAAGGACCTGGTCTCCAACACCTGCACCGCTCTGCGCGACGACGAGCGCATCGAGATCCCCTTCAACGAGCTCGTCCCCGGCGATGTGATCCGCCTCTCTGCCGGCGATATGGTGCCGGCAGATGCCCGCATCATCACCGCGCGCGACCTGTTTGTCATCGAGTCCGCACTCACCGGCGAGAGCGAGGCCGTCGAGAAGACCACCGCCGTCACCGTCGTCGAGGGCGCCGACGGCTCCGCACTGCCACTCTCTGCCTGCAAGAACATCGTCTTTACCGGCACCTCCGTGCAAAACGGCGCCGCCATGGCGCTTGTCGTTGCCACCGGCTCGGACACCTACCTGGGCGGCATCGCCAAGATGCTCAACGAGCGCGGCGAAAAAAGCGCGTTTGACCGCGGCGTCTCGAGCGTCTCCATGCTGCTGGTGCGCCTGATGCTCGTTATGGCGCCGGCCGTCTTTGCCATCAACGCCGCCACCAAGGGCAACGTCATCGACGCGCTGCTGTTCGCCACGAGCGTGGCCGTGGGCATCACGCCGCAGATGCTTCCCGTCATCGTGACCACGAGCCTGTCGCAGGGCGCCAAGGACCTCGCCCGTCGCCAGGTTATCGTCAAGGAGCTGCCGGCGATTCAAAACCTCGGAGCGATGGACGTCCTGTGCTGCGACAAGACCGGCACCCTCACCGAAGACCGCATCGTGCTCGAGCGCTACCTCAACACCGATGGCAACGAGGACGCGCGCGTGCTGCGCCATGCGTTTTTGAACAGCTTCTTCCAGACCGGCCTCAAAAATCTTATCGACCTGGCCGTAATCGACCGTGCCGATGTGACACCCTCGACCGTCGCACCCGATTCCATGCTGGGCCAGAGCCTGCGCGACCGCTACACCAAGGTCGACGAGGTTCCCTTCGATTTCTCGCGCCGTCGCCTGAGCGTAGTTGTCGCCGACGCCCAAGGCAAAACCCAGATGGTTACCAAGGGCGCCGCCGAGGAAATGCTCGAGATCTGCTCCTTTGTCGAGGTCGATGGCATCGCTCAGCCGCTCACCGACGAGAAGCTCGCCCAGATTCGCAAGCAGATCGCCGGACTTAACGCCGAGGGCCTACGCGTAATTGCCGTGGCACAGAAGACCAATCCGCGCTGCGTGGGCGAGTTTGGCATCGCCGACGAGTGCGACATGGTGCTGATGGGCTTTTTGGCCTTCCTCGATCCGCCCAAAGCAAGTGCCGCGGGCGCCGTCGCACCCTCGAGGCCAAGGGCGTGGCGGTCAAGGTCCTAACCGGCGACAACGACCGCGTCGCCGCCACCGTCTGCGAGCAGATTGGTATCGATGCGAGCAACGTCTTGCTCGGCTCCGAGATCGATGCGCTCGATGACGCCGAACTTGCCGAGCGCGCCGAGAAAACCCACCTCTTCGCCAAGCTCTCGCCGCTGCAGAAGGCGCGCCTGGTACGTGTCATGCGCGAGGCGCTCGGCCACACCGTGGGCTTTATGGGCGATGGCATCAACGACGCCGCCGCCATGCGTGCGAGCGACTGCGGCATCTCGGTCGATTCGGCCGTCGACATTGCCAAGGAATCCGCCGATATCATCTTGCTTCAGAAGGACCTGGGCGTGCTCGAGCGCGGCATCATCGAAGGCCGCCGCACCTACGGCAACCTGCTCAAGTACCTCAAGACCACGGTGAGCTCCAACTTTGGCAATGTGCTGTCCGTGACCGTCGCGAGCCTGTTCTTGCCGTTTTTGCCCATGAGCGCCCTGCAGCTGGTGCTGCTGTCGCTGGTCTACGAGATCGTGTGCATCGCGCTGCCGTGGGACACCGTCGATGACGCCTGGACTGCCCGCCCGCGTGCCTGGGACGACGCGTCCATCAAGGGCTTTATGCTCGAGCTGGGCCCCGTGAGCTCGCTGTTTGACATCGTGACCTTCGCCGCGCTCTTCTTTGTCGTGTGCCCCGCCGCCGTGGACGCAAGCTGGTCCGAGCTTGCCGCCGCGGGCGACGTCGCGGGTATGGCGACCTTTGCTGCGCTCTTCCAGAGCGGCTGGTTTGTCGAGTCCATGTGGTCGCAGACACTCGTGGTCCACATGTTGCGCTCCCCGCATCTGCCGAGCCCGCGCGACCACGCCGCGCCCGCATTGTGCGTTCTTACCGTGCAGGGCCTGGCGCTCGTCACCTGGCTGCCGGCAAGCCCCATCGCCGATGCGCTGGGCCTCATGACGCTACCCGCAAGCTTTTTCGCGCTGCTCGCCGGCATCGTCACCGCCTACATCGCGCTCACCCAGCTGGCAAAGCGCCGCTACATTGCACGCCACGGCGAGCTGCTGTAGCAAGTAGACGGAAAACACCCTGCCAGCTGCCGTTACCGCTACCACAGCTGCCGACGCCTCTGCCGCTGCCGTTGCCTCTGTCGCCGCCGCAATCTATCCCCCCAGCAGTTGCGGTGAAATAGTTCCTGTTTAAAGCCCCGTGACTTTAATTTAGGGACTATTCCACCGCGACTTATTGGGAGATTAGCTAGTCCTTGGGCGTCCAGGACCAGAAGAAGTTGATAAGGGCCACACGCGAGGCGGTACCGGCCTTCTTGTTGATTGAGGAAATGTGGCGGTAGAGCGTGGAGCGCGAAAGAAAGAGCGTCGTGGCGATGTCCTGAACGCTCTGGTCCGAAACGACCAAGACCTCAAGAATATCGCGCTCGCGCTCTGTAAGCCCAAAGGTGGCGACGAAAGCATCGAGGCGTTCATCGGACGTGAGCTCCGCTGCCTCCACGGGCTCGGGGTCGAAGCATGTGGGCGCAAGATCCCCACCAAGATCGTCGGTGGCAAGCGGCAGGCCATCCTGCATCACGGCATCATCGGCTCGTTGCCCCAACTGCCCCAGCAGCGTAATCGCAATGCCCACAAACATCACGAGCGCCGCACCGACCGCAGCCAGCACGTTTTGACTCGAGATAATCGCCACCGCCGGCGCCGTCACGAGCATCGAGCACACGTTGTTGACGACGCGACCCATGCACGGCCAAAAATATGACCAGCGCGCATAGAGCGAGACGGCGGCATATTTTGTGGTAAAGAACACCACGAAAAAGCCCGAGCCCAGATAAAAGATAATCGTGGCAGCAAGCTCGTTGCCGATATTCATATACGAGCGGCCGTGCAGGTCAAATAGTGCGCCAGCGACCAACGAGCTCACGACAAGCAGCAGGCGCGGCCAATCGCCCAAATCGACGGCTCCGACAGCATGCAAGGTCGTGAAGCCCGCGTTGAGAGCGGCGAATACACTGGAAAGATACGCCGTCGCCACGGTCAGGCGAACTACGGCGCGACGGAATGCCGCCTTTGCCTCGGGATCGTCATGCCACTTGGCGCCATATTCCAGAGCATCTACCGAAAGCCCGGCAGCACTGGGTTCAAAGTTGGGGTCGGACTCGTCGCGCAGCTTGGCGCGTCGGGCACCGTGGAGCAACGCCACCTGCGCGATCGCACAGACGACCAGAACAGCCTGCTGAGGAATACCGACAGGCATCACCATGTGGTTGATCACCTGTACCAGAACGCCCATGGCATAGGAAAGTGCGGCGGCGCGCGCCAGGCAGGGCGTCTGCGCAAAACGCCGCGCAAGATTGGCATGGGCGGTCGATCCGCAATAGCCCAGCGCACAGCACGCCACCAGGCCGCCGGCAATTAGCACCTCAAACCGCACTGCCATAATCATCAGCAGCAACGCCGATACCAACAGCACGCCTGTAATATTGCTCGTCGCATCGATCGTCTGGGGACGGCGATAGTACAGAAATGGGCGCACGAAAAAGCCAATCACGCTCGCGCCGACGACGATACTCTCGTAGATAACGACCTCACTCGATGGCACGAACTCGGCTATGCGCACATCAAAGAGATACTCGCACGTCAAAAACGTGAAGAAGAACAGCGCCAGGCATATAATCTCCCGAATGCCCCGACGCAAATATGCGGTTGTATCTCCCATGCCCCTCATGGTTAACCCCCGGCCGCTCAATTGTCTGGAATTCTATTTTAATAAAGAACCAATCTCGATATCAGAGTCAGACTCGAAATGCTGCTAATTCGGCCCCAGTCGTCCACATCACGCCGCGATTTTGAGCCGCATGGACCAGAAGGGACGCGCGCGATCTCTAGCTCGGCCAGGAGTGTCTCCAACTACCACTCATTTAAGTACGTCCCCAATGAGTGGCCGAAGAGTGTCCCCCGCGACTAGTCGTTTAAGTACGTCCCCAATGACTAGTCAAAAATGGGCCATGTGTCCCAGTTGTGGAGACTCCTTGAGCCGTCTGGGTATCGCGAAGGATCACGCACTCCCCCATCATCAAAAGTGACACACGCTACCAGTTGATGGGAGGCAGCCATGGGCTTTTTTGACAAGATGTTCGAGAAGAAAGAGTGCGCGATTTGCGGTACCGAGCTGGGACTTCTCGGCAAGACCAAGATCAACGAAGGCTACCTGTGCAAAGAGTGCGTCGGCAAGCTCTCCCCCTTCTTTGGCGGCTATCGTTCCAGCACCGCAGACGATATCCGTGAGCAGCTCGCCTACCGCGAGGCCAATGCCGAGCGCCTGGCGTCGTTCCACCCCACGCGCACGCTCTCGGCCGGGCGCACCAATATTATGCTCGATGAGGACGCAGGCCTGCTGATCATTACCTCGCAGAGCCGCTGGCGCGATGCCAACCCCGACATCATCGAGTTCTCGCAGGTACTCGGCTGCGATATGGATATCGACGAGCACCGCACCGAGATCTACCGTGAGACCAAGGACGGCGAGCGCAAGAGCTACGACCCGCCGCGTTACGACCTGGATTACGACTTTAATCTGACCATTCACGTCAACACGCCGTACTTTACCGAGATCAACCTGCGCGTGAACGACTCCACCATCGATCAGCGCGGCTCCATCGAATACCGAGAGGCCAAGCGCCAGGCAACTGAGGTCCGCGACGCGCTGGTGCAGCTGCGCCAGGAAACGCGCGACAGCGTCGTGGCCGCCAAGGCCCCCAAGACCGCGGTGACCTGCCCCTTCTGCGGTGCAACCACCATTCCCGATGCCAGCGGGCGCTGCGAATAGTGCGGTGGCGCCATCGGCGCATAGTCTCCGGCACGGAAAGGACCGATCATGGCCTTCGAGAGCGTCAACTATCAGTGCCCCGCGTGTGGCGGCCCCCTTCACTTTGCCAGTGCCGAGCAAAAGCTCGTCTGCGACTACTGCGACTCGCGCTTTGAAGTCGAAGAAGTCGAGGCCCTCTATCGCGAGCGCCAGGACAAGGCAGATGCCAAAGCCGATGCCGCAGCCGCGGCTCCCAACCCCGCCGTCGACGATGCCGTGCAGGAGCTTGCCCAGAACGCCGGTTACATCTGCTCGTCGTGCGGCGCCGAGCTGATCTCGGATGGCACCGTCGCCGTTACCACCTGTCCATACTGCGGCAACTCTGCCGTGGCACCCGGCCAGCTCTCGGGCGACTTCTCACCCGACCTGGTAATTCCGTTTAAGCTCGGGCGCGACGATGTCATGACCGCACTCAAGGAGCACTACAAGGGCAAGATTCTGCTGCCCAAGAGCTTTGTCACCGGCAACCATATCGACGAAGTCCAAGGCGTTTACGTGCCGTTTTGGCTTTACGGCGCCCGCGTGGACGGCGAAGTGTGCTTTGATGCGACCAACGAGACCGTAACCGAGGAATCCGACCGCACCGTCACGACCACCGACCACTACGATGCCTACCGCAAGGGAAACATCTCGTTTAAGCGCGTGCCCGTCGACGGATCGTCCAAGATGCCCGACGGCCACATGGACGCCATCGAGCCGTTTGACTACGACGCGCTGCGCCCGTTCTCGGTCGCCTATATGCCCGGATACATCGCCAACCGCTACGACGAGGATTGCGAGACCTGCAAGGCGCGCGCCGAGCGTCGTATGGAAGAAAGTACGATTTCGGCCCTGCGCGAGACCGTCGTCGACGAGTATGACGACGCCACGGTCGAAAGCAAGCAGCTCGACTACACCTGGGAAGACAGCGACTACGCCCTGTTCCCCGTCTGGATGCTCTCCACCTCGTGGAACGGCAAGAGCTACCTGTTTGCCATGAACGGCCAGACCGGCCGCTTGGTCGGCGAGCTCCCCTGCTCCAAGCCCAAGCTCGCCATCGCCTCGGTGCTGTTCTTTGTGATCGGATTTATCCTCTCCCAGATTCTCTTTATGGGGGAATACGCCTTCGATCCGGATTACCTCACCTTTGATATCGAGGGCATCCTCATCAACATCGTCGCGCCGTTGATCATCGTAATCATCGGAGACGTGCTGCTGGTAGGACAGCTCAAGACGGCCAACGAAGCAACCCATGCCGATGAGTACTGCGGCGAGCTCGACCTGACCGAGAAGCACGACACCTTCAGCCACACCGAGACCACCGTTGTCATGAAAGACGACAAGGACGACTAAGCAATCCAACCAATACCACCCGGCCTTTGACGAGAAAGGAAGATCACCATGGGACTCTTGAAAGCTGGATTGGGAGCTGCCGGCGGCGTCATGGCCGACCAGTGGAAGGAATTTATCTACTGCGAATCGATGCCTGCTGACGTCTTGGCCTGCAAGGGCAGCAAACGCACCGGTGGCCGCAGCTCCAACACGCGCGGCGAGGACAACGTCATCTCCAACGGCTCGGTCATCGCCGTCAACGACGGCCAGGGCATGCTCGTGGTGCAAAACGGCAAGATCATCGAAGTCGCGCTGGAGCCCGGTGAGTTCGTCTTCGATACCGGCAGCGAGCCGAGCGTCTTTAGCGGCAACCTGGGCGATTCCATCAAGGAGACCTTCGCCAATATCGGCAGCCGCTTTACCTTTGGCGGCGACGCGGGCAAGGACCAGCGTGTCTACTTCATCAACACCAAGGAGATCATCGGCAACAAGTACGGCACCGCCTCGCCCGTGCCCTTCCGCGTGGTCGATAACAACATTGGCCTGGACGTCGACATCTCCGTGCGCTGCAACGGCGAATATTCGTACCGCATCACCAACCCGCTGCTGTTCTACACCAACGTATGCGGCAACGTGACCGATAGTTACACGCGCGACAAGATCGACAGCCAGCTTAAGTCCGAGCTGCTCACCGCCCTGCAGCCCGCCTTTGCCAAGATCTCGGAGATGGGCATCCGCTACAGCGCCATCCCCGGTCACACCACCGAGCTCGCCCGCGCGCTCAACGAGGTCCTCTCTGCCGACTGGCGCGACCTGCGTGGTGTCGAGATCGTGAGCTTTGGCGTCAACTCCATCGCCGCCTCGCAAGAAGACGAGCAGATGATCAAGGACCTGCAGAAGGCCGCGGTCATGCGCGATCCCACCATGGCAGCCGCCAACCCCAACGGCGCGATGGCCGGCTTTATGGGCATGGGTATGGCAGGTGGCATGGGCGGCATGAACGCCAGCCAGCTGTTCGCCGCCGGCCAGGCACAGCAGCAGGCCGCCCCGCAGCCGGCTCCGGCACCCGCCCCGGCTCCTGCCGACGCACCTGCGGCCGGCACATGGACCTGCAGCTGCGGCGCCACCAACACCGGCAAGTTCTGCTCCGAGTGCGGCAGTCCCGCACCTGCCCCGGCACCGGCCAAGTGGTTCTGCCCCAACTGCGGTAGCGAAAACGGTGGCAAGTTCTGCAGCAACTGCGGAACGCCCAGGCCCTAGCGCCCCTAACTGGTAATTGGCGGGGGATCCGCCACCCCCGCATTTGCTTCTATGGGTTTCGTTCGATGAAGGAGGACACCATGAAGACAACGTTCAAAAAGTCCGTACTCGCATTTCTTACATGCGTCCTGGCGCTCGCCTTTGCCCTGACGGGCTGCAGCGGCGGCGGCAAAGACCCCAAGGCCAACTTCGTCGGCAGCTGGGAACTCTCGGGTGGAACCCTAGAGGGCGAAGAGCTGACCGATGAGTACATGAAGATGCTCGAGGATTGGGGTGTCCACTGCGTCCTGATTCTCGATGAGGACGGTACAGGCGCCCTCGACCTGTTCCTTGAAGTCGTCGACCTTAAATGGGAGGCAAAGGACGCCGCCACCGTAACCATCACCGCCGAAGACGAGTCGCATGACATGAAGCTCAAGGACGGCAAACTCATTCTCGAAGAAGATGACGGCAATCTTGTCTTTACCAAGTCCGACAAGGACCTGTCCGGTACGGTGAAGAAGGATCGCGAGGCGGCCGAAAAGGAAGAGGAGATCGATGAGGCCGTCGAAGACGGCGATGTCCAGAGCGCCGAAATCTCCCCCGCCGTCACCGTCGCCGATGACGACCTGTGCACCATCACCATCACCGAGAAGTTCCAGGACGACTGGGGCGACATCGGCTTTGTCGTCAACATCACCAACAAGAGCGACAAGGACCTGACCTTCTACGCTCCTTCCGGCAAGACCAACGTCAACGGTACCATGAAGGAAGCCTGGTTCTCGGCTCACCTGATGCCCGGCACCAACGCCACCGAAGAGTTCACCTTCTCGAAGGGCACGCTTGACAGCTTCGACAGCCTGGTCAACACGACCATCGGCATCGATGCCTACCTGACCGATTCCTACGAGGATGTCGCCTCCTACAGCGCAACCATCGCGTAACGGCAGACACCGATAGCCGCGGATTGGCGGACACATCCGCGCACATGCCAGACGGGGCCGCAGGAGTTGATCCTGCGGCCCCGCCGCTTTATGCCGATGCGTAACGAGCGCTAGCGCTCCATGTTGGGAACGATGCTGCCCTCCGTTACCGCGCGCACGGCCAAGCGCATGATGTTGTCGTAGCCAGTCTTATTGAGAATCTCCGAGATGCGGCGTTTGATGGTGCCCTCGCTCATAAACAGCTCGGCCGCGATCTCGCGGCGGCTCTTGCCCTCGCAGGCAAGGCGCAAGATCGACAGCTCGACATCGTCGAGGGCCGCCGTGCCCGAGAAGATGCTCTCGGGCGGCTTGGGAAACGTGCAGTAACCCGCCAGCGTGGAGCGCATCACGGCGAATAGCTCGTCGATACCGACGTTCTTGTACACAAAGCTGTCGACGCCCGCCTCGCGCGCCTGGTCCACAAAGGTGATTTCGGGCATACCCGTCATGATAATGACGCGGCACTCGGGCAGTTGTTCTTTGATGCGCGCCGCCGCCACGATGCCGTTGGAATCGTGCTCGGTGCACACGTCCATCAGTATCATGTCCGGGCGCTCCTTGAGCGCGACACCCAAGGCCTCGGAAGCATCGGCAATGGCGGAAACAACGGTCATATCGGGCTGGTCGCCAACGGAGCGCGCCGAGGCTCTCGCGCAGGATGGCCTGGTCTTCGACTATAAGGACGCGGATCATGAACTTCTCCTTTGGACCGTGGCGTTGGAGGCGAGCGGGATGGACACCGTAAGTGTGAAGGGCGGGGCGGTGTGGACTTCCAGGCTGCCGCCCAGATTCTGTGCGACATGCCTCATACCAGGGATACCCGTTCCCTCGCGATACGATACGGGTGCAGGCGCGCCGTCGTTAGAAACGGTCATCCGCGCAACAGCACCGTCTTCCGACGTCTCCTGCCGCAGGCGCACATGGACCTGATGGGCCTGTGCATGCTTGGTGGCATTGGTCGAGGCTTCGCGGATAATCTGCAGAAAGGCTGCGGCGACACGCGCGTCGCTTGGCAGCTCGCCCTCCACATCGATCTGCACGCTCACCAGGCCAAAGGCATGGACGATATCGCCCAGTTGCTCTGCCGGTTCGGTGTCGCCCCCGCTGCGCAGATCGACAGCGATTGAGCGCAGCAGCGGGTCGATCTGCTCGAGTGACTCGTCATCCAGGCGCCCCTCCTCCAGATAACGATGGAGGATGGACAGGCGCTGCCCGATCACGTCGTGCACGCGAGCGCGCATACGCAGATAGGCCGCATTGTCAGCAACTTTTTTGACTTCTTCGATCTGGGCTTGGAGCTCTTGGCCCGCAAGCTCAAGCAGGTGGTTGGCTTGCGCCAGGCGATCATGAGCATGCGCATACTCTGTTACATCCAGGCCGATAATGCGCTCGAAGAGGCGGCCCGAAACCATAACGTCATCGTGCACAAACAAGCGAATCTCGGCGGGAGAAACCTCGACCACCGCCCGCGCCTCATCAAAGCGGTCCAGATTAATCCGCACACGGTTCCTGCTGCTTTCGGGCATTTGCATGCTGAGTTTGCGCAAGTCGTTCCATGTACCGCTCATATCGCCTAGGTCGGTGGGCATATGAAGCTCCACCAGGTTTTTTCGCATGCAGCGGTTCATGAGCAGCGGACGGCCCCTCGGGTCCAGATACAGGATGCCCACGGGAATCACGTTGATGGTCTCGATCGTCGAGAACATGGTGATATCCTCCTGGCGGTTACGGACGTCCATCAAGAGCGCCGCGATGGAACGGAACAGGAAGAACGTTCCCTCTGCGATAAGGACAACGGTCCACGCCGAGCCCATGGCAAAAACCACCGGCGGTGTAACGGCAACAACGAGCAACAGTTCGGCCAGCATGACGGGGCGACGATAGCGCACCATAAGTACCACGCCATAGGCAAAGATCGCGGCATTGAGCCACAACGCTCCGCCCATTGCCCTGGCGCAAACGTCAAGCGACGCCACCAGATACGAGCCAGACGACGCGAATAAGATGAGCGCCGAAATCATCAGGTGAAGCACAAGGCTCGCCTCGTAGGCACAAATCACCTTACGGTTATAGTACGAGCGGCGCGATGCGATGAGCGGGACGTGGATCGTCTGCAGGCACGCGGCCAAGGCAAAGACAACATCGAGCGCAACGATTTGGGGAAGGATGAGCGAAATCTGCATCGTCACTCACCCGCCCTCGGCATCAAGACGATCATGCGCAGCTGGCCGGGCTCGCCCTCAAGGCGGTATGCCACGTTTCGCCCTTGCAGAGCGCTTTCGAGCTCTTGCGCAGCGGGCGTCTGCGAAAGATCTTCATCATCGTTGGAAAAAAGCGTGGCGCGCAGCTCGACACTGCATCGGTCATGGTCGCCCAAGTGATACATAAGCGCCGGATGGTCGGTGGTGTAGGCAAAAAACGCAAAGTCATACACGCAGTCGTACAGGGCGCTTACCGTACTGGCGTGCAACGGGCTCCGTATGGCGATAATCGAGGCGCAATCGATATCGATGGTGCGCAGGTCGCTTGCGAGCTCGTTGGCGATGAGCTGAATGCGATCGCGATCAAAACCGCTCTCCCCGTGCTGTGCCAACGTGAGCGACCCTTTGCGCTTGCAATAGGCGACGAGCATCTTGGCGCGCTGCAGCATGCGGTAACGCTCGTGCGAAGACGCTTCATCGGTCAACGGCGGCAGCGAGCTCAGCAGGTCGTACATCCCTTCGAGCGCGCGGGCAAGCGCCTGGTCCACGTCTTGGACCAGCAAGGTCTCGGCCTCTTGATCTGCCAGGTGCGTCTTAAGGTCGTAGTCGGCAGCGAGCAGCTCGTTTTGACGTTGCAGCTCCATGCGACGGTGTGCCAGTTCACGGTTAAGCTCGTTGAGATCCGACACGTCTTGGGCAAGCAGGGCCGATCCGCCCAGCAGTGGAAAGGCTCGGTACATCACATCGGGATCGGACGCCACGGCAAAGGCATGGGCGCGGCTGTGCGCCTGGGTCCGCAACTCCTCGCGCACGCCTACCGGCATTGGCTTTGACACTGGCGTGGCATAGACTTCCTGCAGGTCGCGCGTTAGAACTTTGAGGTCAAGCGGCAAGGTGTCGAAAATACCGGCGATGTCGTGATATGACGGAATGACACCACAATCGAGACAGATTTCCATCGCCACCACGCACAAGACGCAATAGATGAGCGAGAAGTTGAGCCTCCATGCCCAGGGCACGCGCAACGCATATGAGATGGCAAAGAACGCGCCGCCCAGCAGTACGAGCGCCGCCGTGCCCGAGAAACGCTGGATGCGAAAGGACGAGGACCGACCAACCAGGATAAAAAAGGCCACGAAGTCAAAGGCCGTCCACGCGAGGACGGCAAAATAACCCCAGCCGTACGTGTAATCGTTGCTCCAGGTGTCGCTTGTGCGGTCAAAGCGAAAGACCTGCTGGTGAAAATCGTTGGTGAGCACAAATCCGATAAGCAGGATGGCCACAATCCACAGCGCAGCGCAGTAGCGGCGACCCAGGCGGTGTTGCTCCAGGCCCGCAAGGCGCAGACCACACAACTGGTAGAGCAGCGGAATGAGCGTCATGGGCACGTAGTACAGGTACCACAGCACGGTGGCATAGAACGGCGTGAACGACTTGTACTTGAGAATGACTTCGATCATCCACAGGGCGCAGATGGTGGCGATGGCAACAAGACGGCGGCGCAACACATAGTCCAAACAGCGCAGATAGACCGATACGCCCCAGATCGAAAATGCAATTGCGGCAACAAGCAACGGCAGAGAGCTCGAATGGACGAGCGCATCCACGACCTCTTCGGACACCTCGCTATAGACGGGCACGGCGTTAGAAAGTTTGGGGTCGAAGGCGAACAGCGCCGGCAAGACTGCCAAAAGCATGAGGAACAGCGCGGTGATGGCGCCGGCGATAGCAAAGACGCGGTGACGGTATACCTGATGTGTTATGCCAACAAGGAATCGCGGCATGGCGAAGAGCCTGCCGCCCCTAGGATCCGCCACGGGTGCGGATCGGGCGGCCGCGTGGCCGATATGTCGCTCGCGGGTACCCATAGTGCTTTTAGTGTACCGACAGGCGGGCCCAAAAAGCGGGCCACATGTCCCAAAATCCGCAGACGGCAAGACGCCCGGCAGCCTCCCCCGTCCGGCACTTCCCGATATCCGCCCGCCCCAAACCACCGCAAAGGGGACAGGCACCTTGTGGTGGTTTGGGGCGATGCGCTAGTCCACGGCGATGTCGAGGTTCTTGCCGATGAGACCTACGTAGCCGCCCTCGGCAGCCTTGGGGCTGTCAGCGTGGCAGAGGACCCACTTGTCGGCCTTCCAGTAGCAGTAGCTGTCACCGGCGGCAGGCATGTCGGCTGCAGCCTCGGGGCGCGGGCCGTTGGTGCCGGCGGGCAGCGCCACCATCACCTGGAAGCCACCGTCGTCGACCATGCAGGGCGTGTAGTGGAGCGTGGTGTTGAAAACCTCAACAAGCGTGCCGGCCGGCACGCGGAACGCCTTGACGCACGCGGTGTCGAGCTTGCCGTCCTCGATCTCCCAGCGATGCGCCACAAGCAGGATAAAGTCGCGGGCGCCCAGGTTGAACTCGCTCGCGCGGTGGTACTCCAGGCAGTTGAGACGCGTGTTGTGGCCGTTGCACCAGCCCAGCTGGAAGGGACGACCGCCAAACATGAGAAAGCCCAGCTTATCGGCATCCATGACACCTTCGAGCTCGGGTGCGGAGGCCACATACTTGCTGCCCTCGGGGATGGGCGTGGAGGCAAGTGCCTCGAGCACGGGCGACGTGAGCTCGGACGGAACGTTGTCCCAAACGTTGCCATAGGACTTGAACTCGGGATCAGAGACAGAGTAGATATGCATGTTCGCTCCTGTTCGTTTGTGTGCAGTATGAACATTCTAGAACAATCTTGTTCTGTTTTGAGCACTCGGTATAAAAAAGCGCTCCGAAACGGGTGGGAGCGCTTCTAGTACAAACGCTATTCCTACGAGGGGCCTTTACGCCTGCTGATAGTGCAGGTGCTTCTCGTCGATATCGGCCAGGTCGCGGTCGAGGTAGCGGCGCGCGAGCCAGTTTGCCATGGGGAGGTTCTGGTCCAGGTAGTTGCCGCACTCCTCAGGAGCGGCACCGGGGACATCGCCCTCAAAGCCGGCGACGAACTCGAACAGCTCACGCACGAGCGGCAGGATCCCCTCGCTCGTCACCTCGCCAAATACGACGAGGTAAAAGCCCGTGCGGCAGCCCATGGGGCCAAAGTAGACAATGCGGCTCGACCACTCGGCATGATTGCGAAGGAACGTCGCGCCCAGGTGCTCGATAGTGTGGCACTCGGCGGTGTTCATGACCGGCTCCTTGTTGGGCGTGGTCAGACGCAGGTCAAAGGTGGTGACGGCGGCGCCGGTCGCCGGATCGCGGTCGATGCGGCTCACATACACGCCGGGCTCAAGTAGCAGATGGTCAACGGAAAAACTCGCGATGCGCTCCATGGCAGATCCTCTCGATAGTCAAATTGGGACGGGGCTCTTTTAGCTGGTTCGAATGCTCGCACCAATCATACCAGTCAAAAAAGCCCCGTCCCAAAAAGACAACTTAGCCAAGGACATGAGCCATGCGCGTCTTGAACTCAGACAGGAAGCGCGGGGCATCCACGGTCAGTGCCACAAGCGCGCTCTTGTCCGGATCGGATAGGCGGCGCTCGTCGCAAATGGTGCGGCCGCGATACTCGCCCAGCAGATCAACACGCAGATTGCAGCCGAGCGCACCCACGAGCGTGGGGTCAATCGCCACAGCGACGGCAAGCGGATCGTGCAGCGCGCAGCCACCCAGGTAGGGGGCGTTCATCTCGTACGAGCCAATGTAGTGCTCCACCATGCTCGCAAACGCGCAACCGGCCATGGTGCCCGAACCCGTCCAGCCGGCAATGTCGCGACGCGTGAGCACCACGCGATGCGTCACGTCCAGACCCACCATGGTGAGCTTGCGGCCCGAACGCAGCACGGCATCGGCCGCCTCGGGATCACTTGCCATGTTGGCCTCGGCGCCCGCACTCACGTTTCCGGGCACGGTCAGGGCGCCGCCCATCACGACCACGCGACCGATAGACATCATCGCCGCCACATCGCGCTCCAAGGCAAGTGCCAGGTTGGAGAGCGGACCGGTCGCCACGTAGATCAGATCGGGGCCATAGGTGCGCGCGGCATCGATCAGATAATCGACCGCCGCGTTACCGTCGGCCGACGTCGCCCCCACCGGCTCGTACGGCGACGCGGGCACGCTCGCCCCGCCAATGCCGTTCTTGCCGTGGATGAGCGTGGTGGACGCCGGCGGTGTATAGGGCTCAGTCGCCTTAATGGGACGATCGGCGCCCAGGTACACCGGAACCTCAGGGCGACCTAGCAGATCGAGCACCGCCAGGCAGTTGTGCGCCGATTGCTCGACGCGCACGTTGCCAAAACACGTGGTGATGCCCACGAGCTCCACCTCGGGGCTCGCGATGGCATAGGCCAGCGCCATCGCATCGTCCACACCCATATCCAGATCAAGGATCAGCTTCTTGATTGCCATTGTTCTACTCCGCTTCTCCGTCTTTATCGTTTAACCAAACCAATGTTCAACTTCGGCGCGCGTGGGAATCGACTGTTGCGCGCCCAAGCGCGACACCGTCACTGCCGAGGCGCGAGCACCCGCGGCCATGCACTCAAAGAGCGGCAGGCCCTCTAGGCGAGCCGCCGCCAACGCGCCGATAAACGTATCGCCGGCGGCCGTGGTATCGACTACCGTGCTCGAAAGTGCCGGCATACGCAGCGGCTCGCCGTCATCGCCGAGCGTAACCGACCCGGCGCCGCCCAACGTGATGACCGCAGCGCCGGCACCCTTAGCAAGCAGGGCGTTGAGCGCAGCGGCGCAGCTCTCATCGTCCTTGGGCAGGATACCCGTCAGAACCTGGCACTCGGTCTCGTTGGGGCAGACCAAGTCGACCGCAGACCAGGCCTCCGCAGGCAACTCACAGGCAGGCGCTGGATTAAAGACCGTATAGAACCCCAGCTCGTGAGCGCAAACAAGCGCCTCGGCAGTCGCTGCAAGGTCACATTCGCCCTGGGCGATAAAGACACTTCCGGCAGCCGGGGCAATATCGCTGGCGTCTCCGTCGAGCCCATCGGTCACCAGGTGCCTCAGCGCGCAGGCAACGTCCTCGCCCGCGAGTGCATGGTTGGCGCCCGGCGACAACACGATGCGGTTGTCGCCCTCGCAGCGAATGATGGTCGCCGCGCCCGTCTCCACGTCATCGCGACGCGCCACAAACTCAACGCCCACGCCAGCATCTTGGAGCCCCGCCACGAGCGATGCACCGAACGCATCGCGCCCGACCGCGCCAATCATGCACGTGCGCGCACCCATGCGCGCAGAGGCAACGGCTTGGTTAGCGCCCTTGCCACCGGCGTTGGTGATAAAACCGCTGCCGCCGACGGTCTCGCCCGCGCGCGGCATGCGCTCGCACGCCACCGAAAGGTCCATGTTCATGCTGCCGAACACCGCAACGATGCCGCGATCTGCCATGGGAACCTCCTCATCTGCGGGCCTTATGCCCACCGTCGGCCGTCGATCGTGCGCCCTCGCACCTCTATAACTTTAGTTCACTTTGATGTGAACGCGCCCTTGAGGTTGCGCCAGCAGCAAGCATTCACAGGAGCAGGCAGCTACAATGAATATGTGCTGATTATTCTCGTCATTGGATGATGTTTTATGGAACAATTCCCACCATCGAGCCCACGCGGCCCGCGCCGCGCGCCCGATAACCAGGCGCCGCACGAACGCCCGCGCACCGGCGCCACACGCTCGTCCGCTACCGACCAGCAGGCACCCGCTCGTCCCAAGTCCCGCTACATTCCTGCGCTCGACGGCCTGCGTACGCTCGCCGTCGTCGCGGTGGTGCTCTATCACCTCAACCTCACGTGGGCTCAGGGCGGCCTGCTCGGCGTCACGATCTTCTTTGTGCTTTCGGGCTATCTGATCACGCGCTTGCTGCTCAACGAAGTCGCTAAGACCGGCCGCATCGACCTTAAGAGCTTCTGGATTCGCCGCATCCGTCGCCTGGTCCCCGCCGTGGTAACGGTAGTGTTCGTGACCTGCGCGCTGTGCACCATCTTTAACCACGTGATGCTCACCAAGATGCGTCCCGACATCCTGCCGTCGCTGCTGTTCTTCAACAACTGGTGGCAGATTGCCCAAAACGTCTCGTACTTCAATGCCCTGGGCGACCCCTCGCCGCTCACGCACTTTTGGTCGCTTGCCATCGAGGAACAGTTCTACCTAATTTGGCCGCCACTGCTGTTTGCCATGGTATCCATGCATGTGAGCAAGCCCAACACGCGCCGCGTGGTTCTGGGCCTTGCCGCTGTTTCCGCCCTCGCCATGATGGTGCTTTACAACCCTGCCGCCGACCCCAGCCGCGTGTACTACGGCACCGACACCCGCGTGTTCTCGCTGCTGCTGGGTGCCTGGATGGCCTTTATCCCCGATCGCGACCTGGCGCCGGTGCGTCTCGCACATCGTTTGGGGCTCAATCGCCTGGCTGGCGCCGCCAAGCACGGCAAGAACGCCGAGGGCAAGCCCGGCGAGAAGGCCGACGAATCAGCCGAGACCGCCCCGGCACAGCCGAGCGCCCTCGTGCGCTTTTGGTCCTCGCCCGCATCCATCGATGTGTTGGGCGTCGTGGGTCTGGTTGGCCTTGCCGCCATGGTCGCGCTCACCAACGGCTACACCGCGTTCCAGTATCGCGGCGGCACGCTGTTATGCTCCATCCTCACGCTCATGGTCATCGCGGCCTGTGTGCAGCCCCAGGGAATGGTTGCCCGCGCGTTGTCCGCCGAGCCGCTCGTGTGGGTTGGCAAGCGCTCGTACAGCATCTACCTGTGGCACTATCCGCTGCTGTTGCTCATGAACCCGGTCGCCAACATCAACGATACGCCCTGGTGGCAGTACATTTTGCAGGTGCTGCTGGTGGTCGCCGTAGCCGAGTGTTCCTATCGCTTTATCGAAACGCCATTTAGGAAGGGTGCCTTCGGCCGCACCGTCGCCGAATTCCGCGATGGCACCACCACGCCCGCCAACTGGGCACGCGCGCACGTCCCTGTCTGCGCAGCCTGCGCTGTCGTGTTGGTCGTTGCACTGGGCGGTCTGATCTTTGTGCCCGAGACGTCTGCGCTGAGCGGCGAGGGCGCCGAAGTTCTGAACAAGGAAGCCGAAAACACCGCGCCCACCGACCAGCAGGCGGCCGACGACACCGACAAGGACAACGACGGCTTCCCCGATGGCTCCTACGACCTGTTGATGATCGGTGACTCCGTGTCACTGCGCGCCGTTGATTCCTTTGACGGCGTGTTCCCGCACAGCCATATCGATGCCGAAAAGGGCCGCCAGTTTGATGCGGGCCGCGCGACATTTGAGGGCTATATCCAGCAGAACCTTGCCGGCAAGATCGTGGTCTTTGCCCTGGGCACCAACGGTTTGGTAACGGACGCCCAGGTCGACGCGATCATGGCCGACGCCGGCGAGCAGCGTATTGTCGTGTTTGTAAACACGCGTAGCCCGCAGCCGTGGGTCGGGTCCACGAACCAGGCCATCGCCAACGCCGCCACGCGCTACAAGAATGTACGCGTTATCGACTGGTACGGGTACAGCACCAACCGCAACGACCTGTTCGACGGCGACGGCACGCACCTGTCGACTACCGGCGTGACCGAATTCCTCAACCTGATCCACGATGCGGTCAAGAAAGACCTGCCCGTGCACCCCGAGGACCACGTCAACGATCCGCAGCCGGCAGCCGTCAAGTCGGCCGCCGACGCACTCGTCAATGCCCTCGCCTACAAGCCACACAAGCTGGGCACCGACAAGTAACGCACCGTCAAATCCGCTTACACCCGCAGGGGGCGTCGGCCACGGCCGACGCCCCCTGCGGCAGTTAGGGACGCTCCTTTTGTACCGGCACTTGGAGGCACTCCTGGCGCAGCCGATGAAGACCTCTACGGATGAATTCCAAGCCGCTCCGCCGCTCCAGACAACGTTTCCGCGCCTCGCGCCTGCCCCCAAACAATCAAAACAAGCCCTTTTCGCCGCAACCCCAAAGGTCTGTGGGCAAAAAAGGCCAAATATGAGTACTGTTACCATTTTAGTAGCAGGCAAAACCATCCAAAATGACGTCCGGGTGACCCCTACAACCCCCTAAAGCAGCCAACCTGACTGGTTTAAGGCGTATTGGAGCCAATTTTAATGAACATACTAAAGGATATGTTCATTATCTTTTAGGATGTAAATGCTATTCAC
>JAXIYS010000066.1:0-19739 GCA_036304385.1 Collinsella sp.
CCCCTCAACGGTCGCCAGCTCGCGTACGGGCTCGGCACCGCCAAAGCAATCGCTCACGACCACGTCGTAGCGACGATGGCCCACACTCGTCACACCCAGATACGAGCGAGCCTCAGCGGTAATCACCCGCAGGCGGTCGCCCACCGTACGCTCCAGCTCGTCCAGGTAGAACCAGCGACGTGCCAGACGCGTAATCTCTCCGTCATACTCGATGACGTCCATACGCAAACCATCATGCAACATCAGTGCGAACTTAGGATAGGCAAACCCGCCGCCGCCCAGCATAAGCATGCGGTCGATACCGTGACCGTAAGCGTCACGCATTGCGTCCTCGGCCTCAAACACATCGTCAAATGCACGATAGTACGCAAAGACGGGCTCCGCCCAACGCTCGCCTACATAGCTCGCGCTTTGGTAGACACCGCCCTGCACGAGCACACGGACCTCGTCGCCGCCCTCATCGTGCACGCGCTTCACACGCGCCAACCCATTGCGGGTCCTCGCAACCTGCAGACAAGCAGCGCGAACAGCGACGGCAGCCGCACCAAGCGCCGCAGCTCCCAGAGCAACGCCGGCAACGACGCCAGCAGAAACACTTGGCTTGTTCATCTAGAGCTCCTTTTGCAGATAGAGTCCGTGGTCATAAAAACCCAAATGGCGATAGTACTCGCGCGTACCGATCGCGCTAATCACGTTGATACGCGCATAACCCGCATCCCGGGCAATCTCGCATGCGCGCTCCACCAGCGACCGCCCCAGCCCATGATGCTGAGCCGCCTGACCCTGATCGCCCACACGTGCCGCCATGCCATACACGTGCACCTCGCGAATCATTGCCTCGTCCGGCGTCGTCGGCAACTCGTCTGCGTGCGCGGTAACAAACGCACGATCGGGCAACGACAGGCGCAAAAAGCCGGCGATCTTGCCTTCGAGCGTCACCCACTGCAAAAAGCGCTCGCGCGTCACCGGCGTCTCGTACGCTACTTCCTCGTCAAGGGTCAGCTCATCCAAGTCGGCACCCGCCGTGCTGATCTCGCGATAGCGAATCTCGCGCACCGTCGCGCCTTCTCCACGAGCCGCCAAGCGGTTCTCAACGAGCTGACGCAGGTTAGGCTTCTTGTTGCCCACCATGATGTCGTCGGAGCTAAAGTCACGGATCATGCGACTGATGCGACAGAACGCCGGCGTCACCACGATGTCGTCGGCCAGCACATCGAGCAGCTCTTCCTCGGTATAGGGGCACCACTCGCCACGCTCGTAGCAGCCCACCAGATGCGAGCCCTCGATGAGCGCGCACGGGTAGACCTTGACCTCGTCGGGCATAAAAGCGCCCTCGGTCATAAAGCGCTCGTAGTCGCGCTTGTCCCCCTCGGGCGTAGCGCCCAACAAGTTGAGCATAAAGTGCGCGTGGATTTTAAAGCCAAACAAGCGCGCAAGCGAAAACGCCCGCTCGATCTGCGCCACCGAAATGCGACGCTCGTTGATATCGAGCAAATGTTGGTCGAGACTCTGAATACCCATCTGGATCTTGGTGCAGCCCAGGCGGCGGATGAGCGTGAGGGCCTGCGGCGTCACGGCATCGGGGCGCGTCTCGATAACGAGCCCCACCACGCGATGCTTCGCCGTCTCGTTGATGCGCTGCTGACGCTCAAGCTCCTCCATCGTGGCGGTCTGCCACTCGGCGACCTGGCCCCACGGCGTGCCGGGGCCGTACAGACGACGCACCGCGCGGTTATAGCCACCCACGGCAGCATCCACACGACCTTGCTCGTCGGCAACGCCGGCCGCAAGCTCATCCTCGTCTGTCGCAATGCCGGCAGCCCGATAGCGCTCGCGACGCTCTGTTACCACCGGCGGCAGGGCATCGGCGGGAGCGTCATCGAGCAGGCGCCCTGCCTCGGCACGGCTGATGCCCGGACGCGCCAACATGGGGTTTGCCGCCACGCCGGCGACGGCATCGTCATTGAGCGCACGGAAAAGCTCCGACATAAACCACGTTTGATACCCTTGCGGATAGTCGCTCCAGGTGCCACCGAGCACGATGAGCTCTATCTTGTCGGTCGCATGCCCCATCTGCGAAAGCGCGGTCAGACGAGCGCTCACCTGCAGATACGGGTCGAAGCAGTTTTGCTCCGCACGGGCGCACGCCGGCTCGGCATGCAGATAGCTTTTAGGCATGCGCAGATCGTTGGGGCAAAACAGGCAATCGCCCGAGCACGGCCAGGGCTTGGTGATGACAGTAATGGTCGCCACGCCCGAGGCCGTGCGACGAGGCTTCATACGCAGCACCTGCAGCAGTCGACGTTCCAGCTCGGCATCGACATTCCACCCTGCCCAACGAGCCGGCTCCTCACGTTTTACCCGCTGGTAGAACGGCAGCAGACGGCGCTTGGCCAAATCGCGTTTGTCGGCACCCTCACGGCGCGCCTCGGCATGTATCAGTTTGACGAGCGCTTTGTCGTCCACGGTCTCGCCGCGACGCAGAGCCTCGAGTATGTTCAAGATAATCTGTTCCATGACCCCATTGTAAAGGCAAAGGCGCCGGAGCCCGTCACGGCTCCGGCGCCTCCATCAAACAGCGCAGCTATGGTGTATAAGTCTTCGATAACCGCCCGTCACTCTGAATCAAATGACATGTCGCCCGAACCGACCTCAAAACGATACGTAGCAGACTTATCGCCGTTATCGAATTCAAGATTCAAAATGGTCTCACCATCGTAGTCAAGCGGAAGGAAATCGCTCTCGAAGTCGCCACTGCCCAAGGTGAGGCTCGCCTTAAAGCCCGTCGAGTTCGGAACCGTCATCTCCACATCGCCCGAGCCCACGCTCACGTCCATCGACTTCGCGGGGGCCTGGTAGAGCTCGAACGTCACATCGCCCGACCCGACCTCAGCGCTGAGCGCATCAGTCACGCTGCCCGTAAACTCTACATCTCCCGCACCCAGGAAAAGGTCGAAACCATCACAGATGACACCGGCAATCTGCAGATCACCCGAGCCCACGTGCGCGTTGACTCCCTTCAGATGTTCGGCAACACGGCGCGGCAGCTCAACCGTAACCGAGCGGTCAATCGCCTTACCGTCATCACTTCCAAACTGAGAAACTTTGAGCGTCGAGTCCTCGACGGATGCGATGTTTTGCGTCGCGGCCTTGGAGGCATTCATACCATTGGCAACGCGTCCCCGCTCGATAACGCGAACCTTGTTGCCATCAACAACCTTGACGTCCACCGTAGCCGCATCGATATCGAAATCGAGGTAGCGAAACTCATCAGCATCAAAGGTCGCACTCGAAAGTTGCTGAGGCCGAGCGGAATAGTTACCGCTATCCAAGAGATCATCGTCGTCAAACATATCGTCAAAATCAGACAAATCGCCGGATAGAATAGCGGTCGTTCGCACCATATTGGAATGAGCCAATAGCCGCGAGGCACCAAATACAAGCCCGATAATAAGCACAAACGCTCCGATGCCAACGCCCAAGCGTACCTTGGATTCATGCGAAAGCTTCATCATTCATCACCCTCTTTGGCGATCGGGTCAGCGGTGGCCGCGGTAGCCACGTCAGCATCAACCGAAGCGGAAACATTCTGAACCCTAGCTGTCACCGGCGCCGGACCAACCTGAATATCCCCGCGCGCCCAATCGCCATCGAGCGCACGCGCCACCCAGTGATAGATGGGAATCGTGAAGAAGATCAGCGCGGCAAAGGGACCGGCACCAAACAGGAACATCAGCAAAAAGAACAGTAGCCAACACACGGCCCAATACGGGAACGACTGGAACGGGCCCTTCACCGGAGTCGAGCCAACTGCGGTGCCACTCGTCGCCTGCGCCGTAGCGGCATTGGCGGCCTGCGCACTCCAACTTGCCGCTTGCGCCGCCTTGGCCGCAGCATCACTCGCCTGCGTTGCCGCCTCGGTAGCGCGCGCCGCCGCCTCATGGGTGCGAGCACGCTCTGCCGCCTCGGCCTCGCGCTGACGGGCGCGGTCCTCGTTCTCAAACTCGATATCGTCCTCGATCTCATCGCTCGGATTGAGCAGCTCGTCCAGGCTCACGCCATAAAGTTTGGCGAGCGAGATCAGGTTCTCGGTATCGGGCGAGCTCTCCGCGCGCTCCCATTTACTGACCGCCTGGCGCGACAGCCCCAGCTTTCGCGCCAGCCCTTCTTGGCTAAAACCCTTGCTGCGACGAAGGTCGGCGAGCCGCTGCGCAGTTTCTACATTCATGGTTCCTCCTATGTGATGCCAGCCGTGCCGCCGGACCATATTTGTTCTTAAGGCGCCTTGCACAGTTAAAAATCTATCCGCCACTGCCAAAAGCATGCCACCTATTCTAGTGAGATTTTTGACAACCGGCGGTTGCGGGTGCATATGAGCTGCGGAAATGTGTCCAAACAAAGCAATGGCGCCTAGCTCAGTTGTCCCCGTTGCGGCGTTAACGGTAGTATGGTCATACTGTTTATTCCGCACCGCCAACGGAGGGAGTTCCGCGCCGTGAACCGCGATTTCGCCTCATCGCTCATCCAGCTCAACAACACGTTCTATCGCGAGCACTCCGCCTCCTTCTCCGATACGCGCCAGGCCCCGTGGCCCGGCTGGGTGCGCACCATGGATATCGCGCTCGGGCAGCTCGACGTCGCCACGATCGAGCATCCCGTCCGTGTCTTCGATCTTGCCTGCGGCAATATGCGATTCGAGAACTTTGCCGCCGGCGGCGCACTTGCCGCCAAGGGCGTCGACGGCGCAAATCCCTCGGCAGATGTCAGCTGTCCGTTTGAGTTCTATGGCGTCGACTCGTGCCAAGACCTGGCTATCGATGCACACGGCCACGCCCTGCGCATTCCCAACCTGCACTTCCAGGAGCTCGATGTGCTCGACGCCCTTATGAAGCTCAACCCCGCCGAGACGCCCGACGTGCTTTTCGACGCCCCGCTCGCCGACATCTCGGTCTGCTTTGGCTTTATGCACCACGTACCGTCGTGCGAGTACCGCGTACGCGTGCTCGACGCCCTGGTGCGGCAGACGCGCCCAGGCGGCATCATCGCCATCAGCTTTTGGGAGTTTATGAACGACGAGCGCATGGCGCGCAAGGCCGTTCGAGCCGAAGCCCGCGCCGAGCTCACCCCGCCGTTTGAGGGTTACGATTCCGCGCAGTTTGAAGCCGGCGACCACCTCATTGGCTGGCAAAACGACCGCCACGCCTACCGCTATTGCCATCACTTTGACGATCAGCAGATCACCGACCTGGTGCGCGGCGTGCGTACGTTCTACAAGAGCGGCGAGGTCCCCGTGCGCGAGCTTGAGCGCTTCCATGCCGACGGTCGCAGCGGCGAGCTCAACCGCTATGTGATTCTCAAGCGCCTGTAGGCATCGGCGACTCGCCGCCGAGCCGCACCGCATCTTTCGGGCAATCTATGCCCACCCTTTTTCAACCCATTGACGGAACGCGCAGTTATGCGTTCCGTACTTATGACCAAGGAGCCTCATGGGAGCCGTCCACGTTCGCACGCCTAAGAACTTTGTGCTCGAGGAGCGCCTGGAGCGCTACGCCGATGCGATTGAGACGAACCCCGAGGCCTATGCCGGAGATTGGCGCGAGGCCTGCGCGCCAGTTGGCAGCAAGCCCTTCGAACACCTTCACCTGGATCTTGGTTGTGGCAAGGGAACGTACCTTGTAGAGCGCGCGGCCCACGAGCCAAACACGCTCTTTATCGGTATGGACCAGGAGCCCATCTGCATCGCCTATGCCGCACAGAAAATCTGCGAGCAGGAGCTGTCCAACGCACTCGTCCTGCCCCGAGGCGCCGCATCGCTGCCGCAGCTGTTTGCCGCAGGCGAGCTCGATGCCATCACCATCAACTTTCCCACGCCGCAGCCCAAGGCCAAGTACGCCAAAAAACGACTCGTCCATGTCGACCATCTGATGCTCTACCGCTCGCTCTTTGCAGCCGGCGCTACCGTCACGCTGCGAACCGATAGCAAGCCATTGCGCGACTACGCCCTGGGGCAGTTTGCCGCGGCCGGCTACGACACGCTTTGGGTTAGTGACGACGTCCGCCGCGACCATCCCGAGCACCCCGAGACCGAATATGAATGCCGCACGCGCGAGATGGGTGCCGCCGTCTATGGCATTTGCGCCACACCCGGCGAGAAGCCTACCGAAGAGCAGCTCGCAGCAGGCCGAGCGCAGGAGCAAAGCCTTGCCTGCTACCTGCCCGATAACCTCGATGAGCTCACCTATGTACCTCTGGGCATGGAAGAAGCCGTCGAGAACTTTAAAAACCGCGCCCGCAAAGGCAAGAAGCGCCTGCCACAAGAGTCCTAGGGGCCTCTGATGGTCGCGGCGTCAGCAAACAAGCGCAAATAGGCGCCAGCAAACGACCCTCAAACCTAAGTGAGTAGACTTTTTTGCAATAGCCAAACACAACCCGCATAGCGAAACTTAAAACCGCAGGAGGAGCCCTTGCGCAAAAGCCATGTGCTCGCGATATCGAAAAAAGTCTACTCACTTAGCTGGCAACTGCACCAAACAGCTGGACAGAACGCCCATTTCCTGCATTTTCTCGCGCGCTGGCACCCCGCGCCGCCGCTACGCCATAATAGTTGGCAGACAAACGCGAGAGAAAGCAACCACATGGCACAGACCACGACAGATACTTCCGCCAGCACCGTTTCCGGCGCCGGCGCCGCCAGCTCGTTCTCGGGCGGCACGGGAACCGAAGCCGAGTTTGGCTCGCTCGGCGCGCTCTCCCCCACCTGGTGGGAGCCCGAGGATGGCAGTGAGCCCGAACCGTGGCTCACGCCCGATCAGGCCTTCGAACGTTTCTTTGAATGGACGAACGATCGCGGCATTGAGCTGTGGGATCACCAAGAAGAGGCCCTCATGGACCTGGCTGCCGGCGATCACGTCATTTTGGGCACACCGACCGGATCGGGCAAGTCGCTTGTCGCGCTGGGCATGCTCTTTATGGGCATGGCGCAGGGCAAGCGCTGCTACTACACGGCCCCCATCAAGGCTCTGGTCAGCGAGAAGTTTTTCGACCTTGTGCAGGTGCTCGGCCGCGATAACGTAGGCATGATCACCGGCGACACGCACATCAACACCAAGGCGCCCGTCATCTGCTGCACGGCAGAGATCCTTGCCAACGACGCACTGCGCGAGGGCGAAGATGCCGATGTTGGCTGCGTCGCCATGGACGAGTTCCACTACTTTGCCGACCCTGATCGCGGTTGGGCCTGGCAGGTGCCGCTGCTCACCCTGCCTCGCACGCAATTCATGCTCATGAGCGCCACGCTCGGCGATGTCACCGCGATCGCCGCCTCGCTCGAGGAACACACCGGCGCTACCTGCGACTTGGTCGTCGATGCCCCACGCCCCGTGCCGCTGAGCTACGACTACGTGACGACCTCGCTCGAGGGCACCGTCGAGCTCGCGATGCGCCGCGGCGAGGCCCCGCTCTATATCGTGCACTTTAGCCAGGATGCCGCCCTTGCGACGGCACAGTCGCTCGCCAACTTTGGCATTGCCAGCAAGGAGCAGCGCGAGGCCATCAAGGGGGCGGCCAAGGGCACGAGCTTCTCGACGGCCTTCGGCAAGATCCTCAAGCGTTTGCTCGGCTGTGGCGTCGGCGTGCACCACGCCGGTATGCTGCCGCGCTATCGCCTCCTGGTCGAGCGCCTGGCGCAGCAGGGCCTGCTGCCCGTCATTTGCGGCACCGACACACTCGGCGTCGGCATCAACGTGCCCATCCACACCGTGGTCCTCACCGCGCTCACCAAGTTCGACGGCTACAAGATGCGTCGCCTGCGCGCCCGTGAGTTCCATCAGATCGCCGGTCGCGCAGGTCGCTCGGGCTTCGATACCGAGGGCATGGTCATTGCCGAGGCTCCGGAGCACGAGATCGAGAACGCCAAGCTCATGGCCAAGGCAGGCGACGATCCCAAGAAGCTCCGTAAAATTAAAAAGAAGAAGGCCCCCGAGGGCTTTGTCACCTGGAACAAGCAGACCTTTGAGCGCCTGATTGAGACGCAGCCCGAGACGCTCAAGCCGCGCCTTCGCATCACACACTCCATGGTGATTAGCGTGGTCGAGCAGGGCGGCGATGCCCGCGCCCGCGTGCACGACCTCATCGAGACGAGCCTGCAGACCCCCGAGGAAAAGGCCAAGCTCGAGGTTCGTGCCGACGAGATCTTCGCCACGCTCATCGATTCCGGCGTCGTCGTTCGCACCGAGGTGCCACTCGCGCCCGACGCCCCGACTGACGCCGCACCAGATATCGACTATGCACTGACGGTCGACCTGCCCGAGGACTTTGCGCTCGACCAGCCGCTCTCGCCGTTTTTGCTTGCCGCGCTGGAGCTGCTCGACCCCGAGAGTGAGACCTATACCATGGATCTGATCTCGATGGTCGAGGCTACGCTCGAGGACCCCAAGCAGGTATTGCGCGCACAGGAGCGCGCCGCGCGCGACCGCGCGATGGCCGAAATGAAGGCTGACGGCGTCGAATATGAAGAACGCCTGGAGCGCATCCAGGATGTCACCTACGAAAAGCCGCTCGAGGACTTGCTCGATGCCGCCTTCGACAAGTACTGCCAGGAAGTACCTTGGGCCAACGACTACCAGCTCTCGCCCAAGAGCGTCCTGCGCGACATGCTGGAGAGCGCGAGCGACTTTAAGGGCTATATCCAAAAGCTCGGCATCGCCCGCTCCGAGGGCATCCTGCTGCGCTACCTAGCCGAGGCCTACCGTTCCCTCGATCGCACCGTGCCCATTGAGAAGCGCGATGAGCGCTTGCGTGACATTATCTCGTGGCTCGGCTTTGTGGTGCGCTCGGTCGACTCGAGCCTGGTGGACGAGTGGGAGAACGCCGGCAACCCCGCTGCACTCGACGCCGTGCCGCCGCAGGGCATCGACGAGGTCGTGGCGGACCGTCGCGGCTGCACGCTGTTGGTGCGCAATGCGCTCTTCCGCCGCGTAACCCTTGCAGCCCGCGGACACGTGCGCGATCTGGGCGAGCTCGACGAGGACTGGGGCATGAGCGAGATCCGTTGGCAAAAAGCACTCGACGCTTACCACGAGCAGCACGAGGAAATCCTCACCGACGGAGATGCCCGCAGCGCCGCGATGTTTACCATCGACGAGAGCGACGAGAAGACCAATCACGTGTGGCACGTGCACCAGGTCTTTGCCGACGAAGATGGCGACCACGATTTTGGCATCATGGGCGATGTCGATCTGGACGCAACGCAAGACGGCGGCGAGGTCATCTTCAAGAACTACCGTGTCGGCTTTATCGAGGACCTGCTCGAGAACTAGCCGAACATACTGGAACGAAACAAGCGGGGCCGTTGGCAATATCGCCAGCGGCCCCGCTTTTGCACTATACGCTATGCCTCACTCGGCATCCTCGACCTCATACGAATCCGCCTCGGCTGGCTCATCGTTTGTCTCTGGCGCAGCCCCGCGTGCCTCGTCAAAGGCGGCCTTCATGGTCTTGTTGCCCCATGTGAGCTTGCGAATGGTAAGATCGTCGGCCTTCTTGTTGGCAAGGCGCAGATTGTTCTCGGAGGACAGCAACGCCTCTTTGGTTTTCTGCAGATGGCTAATCGTCTTGTCGATCTCATCGATTGCCGTTTGGAACTTGCGGCTCGCGATCTCGTAGTTGCGGCCGAAGTCGTTCTTGAACTTTTCCATCTTGGCTTCGAAGTTCGTGACGTCGATATTCTGCTGTTTGTACTCCGCCAGCTCCTGCTTATAGCGCAGCGAACCCATGGCGGCGTTGCGAAGAAGTGTAATCATGGGAATGAAAAACTGTGGGCGAATCACGTACATCTTCTTGTAGCGATAGCTCACGTCCACGATTCCCGCGTTATAGAGCTCGCTCTCAGGCTCGAGTAGCGTGCAGAGCACCGCGTACTCACAGCCTTTCTGGCGACGATCGTGATCGAGCTTCTTAAAGAAGTCCTCGTTTTTGTGCTTGGTCGCGGTCTCGTCGTTCTCGTTTTTCATCTCGAACATAATCGAAATGACCTCGTTGCCGCTCGCATCGCACTCGCGGAAGATAAAGTCGCCCTTGGTACCCTCGGACGCATCGTTGTCTTTCTCGAAGTACGCGTTGGGAAACGCCGTCATGCGTAGGCGGTTAAACTCGGTCTCGCAGTGCTGCTCGAGCGACTCGCCCACCATCTTGGTGGACAGGCGCACCTTCATGTCCTTAAGGCGCTCAATCTCTTCATCCTTGTAGCGAATCAGGTCATCACTCGCGCGCTTGGCCTGCGCAAGCTCGAGCTCGTGTGCCGCCTTGGCCTGTTCCTCGCGAGAATCGCGCACCGCCAGCTCGCTCGTCAGCTTGGCACGTGCCTCATCGCGCTCTCGCTCCGCCGCGGCGACCGCCTCCGACAGGTTCATTTTTGCCATCAGTTCCTGCTCGCGCAACTGGGCACGCAGACCCTCGGCCTCTTGCTCAGATTGTGCCTTTGCGGCGGAAAACTTCTCCTGTACCGTCGCGCGGTAGTCAGCAAGCGCGCGCTCAGCTTCACCGCGAGCAGCATCGAGCTCGCGCTGCGACTCTGCCGCGGCAGCGGCAAGCGCCATCTCCTGGGCCTTGTCCGCCGCGGCAAGCCTGGCCTGCAGCTCGGCAATCTGAGCATCACGTGCAGCTAAATCGTTTTGAGCAGCATTGCGCGCCGAAGCCTCGGCAAGCTTGGCTTCGTCATCCTTGCGTCCCAGCTGCGCACGCAAATTGTCAATCTCGCGCTGAAGCTCGGCATTCTCCTTCTGCGCATCCGCACGGGCCTCAACAGCTGCACGCTGGCTTGCACTCTCGCGCTCCGCGGCAGCGCCCTCGAGCTTGACACGCAACTCGGCAAGCTCGGCATCGCGCTTGGCAACCTCTTGTGCCAGCTTCTGCTCCGCAGTGTTCTTCTGCTCGGCAAGCTGAGCGTTGCGCTGAGACTCTACCTTTTGCAAGGCAGCCGACAAACGCGAGCGCTCAAGCTCCAGCGCCTGCTCACCCTCGCGCTGGACTGCCTTCACACGCTCATCCAGGTCGCGCGAGAACTCGGCATCGCGCACCTGTTTGACGATATCCGCATAGCCGGACGCATCGACCTTAAAGACTTCGCCGCAATGCGGGCACTTGATCTCGTTCATAGCAGCTCCTCGATGGACGCAAATTTCAACCGCCTACACTCTACCGCGCCGCACGGACAAAAAAGACGCCGCCGCCATAATGGCAACGGCGCCAGAACCACCACAAAGGGGACAGGCACCTTTGTGGTGGTTTGTGTGGTGGTTCGAGCATTACAGTCCAAAGAAGCCCAGGATTTGATCCCGGCTTACGGGCTTGTACTCGTTGGCATCGAGACCGACATCGTAGCGAAAGATAGGGCGCTCGCGATCGCGGTTGCGCGCGTTGGTGCGGTCTCCCCTGCTGTGGATATGCCCGTGCAGCATGATGGCGCCACGCGCCTTGCCGTTCCAGCTGAGCATGGGGTAGTGGCTCATAACCAGACGATGGCCCTTGGCATAGCCAGGGGCAATCTCCAGGTAATCGCGCACGTCTTCCCAAATCTGCGGCGCGTCCGGATCTTCCCAGTCGCCGTCATGGTTACCGCGGATGAGCGTCACATTCTTGCATTCGATACGCTCGCGCAGGTGCACGGCATCCGCTAGGGGCAAACGATAGGTAAAGTCTCCCAGGATGTAGAGACGGTCATCCGCAGTCACGCACTCATTGATGACATCGATGACCTTGCGGTTCATCTCCTCGACCGAGCCAAACGGCCGGTCCATGTCGTGCAAGATATTCGTATCGCCCAGGTGCAGGTCGGCGGTAAACCACATCATCGTCTATGCCCTCATTTCGCAACGCGTTCAACTCGTGCTAAGTATACAGACGCAGCGATGCGGCGGTTATCCAAAGAACCCGCCGAACAATCCGCGGCGGCGTTTGTCTTTCTTTTTCGACGCGTCACCCTGAGTTTTCTTGTCCTGTCGCTTCTTACGATCCCGCTCCAACTCATCGTCATCGAGTAGCATATCCCACTCAAACGGATCGTCTGTCAGATCGAACTGGTCGTCATCAAACATGGCCGCCCCCATGCCGACTAGCGAGCATCCACCACATAGAGGCCAACGCGCACCTGGTGCCACGGGCTACGCTCGGGGGCAACCTGCTGCACGCGCGCCTCAAATACGTCCTCGTGGCCGTAATACATCATCAAGGACAGCGGGCCGACCTCGTTTCCCGGAACATAACCGAGCTTGGTGTTGCCGTAATAGACCGCAACTGCCTCAGGATCATGGGGATTATCGCGCTCGGCACACAGCGTCAGCTTATCGCCCGCTTTTAGATCGCCCAGGACCAATGCGCCGTCGGCATACTGAAATCCTGCGATATGAAACGACAAAAGAACACGTGAAGGCTCGTACATGGCAGCTCCTCTAACGGCCGGATAAACCGGCGCTTAACCTTATTGAGAAGTTTACGGGCCCGTGCGGACAACATTTCACCCGCTCGCACCTTTCAATCGCTTGCCGCAACGCTTGCATGGCAGAGCGCTTGCAGATAAGATAGGAACACGGATGGCACCCGTTGCCGCGGGTCTTGCCAACTCCAATACACGTTTTCATCGTGAGAAGTGGCCGTCTTCGCTTACGCGGGGGCGGCTATTTCATTCGGCCGATAAACAGGCCGAGTTCGATAGCCGCGATTAACAACGCCAATAACGAAATAACATCGCTTACGTTCATACCAAATCCCTTCTAAAGGGAGTTGGCCCATCCGTGCTCCATAGCAGTAGTCTAACGCAAAATGCGGGTAATAGGAACACTTGTTCGTATTACCCGCGTTCTTTTCTAGTGTACAAACATGCGCACGAACTTGTGCTTCCAGCTTGCGTAGGGCGCATACCGAAACGGCACGTCCAGCCACGTTGCCTTGTTCACGATGCTCTTCTTGTGGCTAAACGTATCGAAGCTCTCTCGTCCATGGTACTGCCCCATACCGCTCGCTCCCATGCCGCCAAAGCCCATATGGCTCGTAGCCAGATGCATGATGGTGTCGTTAACGCAGCCGCCGCCAAAGGGCACGTAGCGCACAAAGCGCTGCTGAACCGCGCGATCTTGACTAAAGATATACAGGGCCAGCGGCGTCGGACGATCCGTAATAAACGTCTCGGCCTCGTCTAGGCTCTCAAACGTCAGCACCGGTAAGATGGGGCCGAAAATCTCCTCCTGCATTACGGCGTCCTCAGGCGCCACGCCATCTAGGATCGTCGGTTCAATCTTGAGCGACGACTCGCGCGCCGTGCCTCCCAGCACAACCTTATCGGGATCGATCAGCCCACGCACGCGCGCAAAATGCTTAGCATTGACGATATGCCCGTAATCCTCGTTGTCAAGCGGGTGCTCGCCAAACATGCGACGGACTTCCTCCTTGATGAGGCCCAACAGCTCATCGCGCACGCGCACGTCGACCAGCAGGTAGTCGGGCGCCACGCAGGTCTGGCCCACGTTGAGCCATTTACCAAATGCGATACGCCGCGCCGCGACCTTCAGGTTTGCCGTCGCATCCACGACACAGGGGCTCTTTCCGCCCAGCTCAAGCGTCACGGGCGTAAGGTTTTTACTCGCGCGCTCCATGACGAGCTTGCCAACCGGAACACTACCGGTAAAGAAGATCTTGTCCCAGCATTCATCGAGCAGCGCCTCATTCTCGGCGCGCCCGCCCTCGACAACCGTCACCAGGCACGGATCAAATGCCTCTTCACAGATTTGCTTGAGCACCGCGCTCGAAGCCGGCGCATAGGCGCTCGGCTTGATGACCACGGTATTACCTGCAGCGAGCGCGCCAGCGAGCGGCTCGAGCGTCAGCAAAAACGGATAGTTCCAGGGCGCCATGATGAGCGTAACGCCATAGGGCACGGCTTGTGTCTTGCACACACTAATAGCATTAGCGAGGTCACACGGACGCAGGCGCGGACGACTCCATCGAGCCACATGCGCAATCTGATGACGAATCTCGGAAAGCGACGTGCCGATCTCGCACATATATGCCTCGTCATGCGACTTACCCAAATCGGTCTTGAGCGCATGGGCGATATCGGTCTCGTGTGCCCGCACCGCCTCGCGCAGGCGCACGAGGACGCGACGTCGAGCATCGACATCAAACGTGGCGTGCGTCTTAAAATAGGCGCGCTGCTCGCCGACAATGCGCGCGATTTCCTCGGTATTCATGGACCCTCCTAGTTCTCGCCCTCAAACATACCACCTGCAACAACTTCGTACATATGCTCGAGCTCCAGGCGGTCCATCAAAAGCGGAACGGGATACAGGGGATTGGCCTCGGCGTCGGCATGGGCCGCCATTTGCGGAATATCGGAGCGGCGAATACCCGAGACATATTTGGGGATTCCCAGGGCCTCGTTCATGCGGTCGACCCAATCGATAAAGGCCTCGGCCGCAAGACTGTCCTGCGCGGTAGCCGGCGCAATGCCCGACATGCGAGCAAGATCGGCAAGCTTGGGGGCGGCGGCGTCACCATAAGCGCGAAGCATGTGCGGCAGGATGATCGCGTTGGCTAAACCGTGCGGAATTCCGTATCGGCCGCCCAGACTGTGCGCGATGGCATGCACATATCCGACATAGGAGCGGGTAAACGCAACACCCGCCTTATACGCCGCCGAAAGCATATTGCGGCGCGCACGCATGTCGTCGCCATGCTCATAGGCCTCGAGCAAATTGTCGCGGATGAGCTGGACCGCCTGACGCGCCATCTTGCGCGTGTAGGGCGTGGTGCTACGGCCGATAAAGGCCTCGACAGCATGCGTCAGGGCGTCCATGCCCGTCTGCCCCGTAATGGACGCCGGCAACCCGCGCGTAAACTCGGGGTCGTGGACTGCAAAACGCGGGATGAGCACAAAGTCGTTAATGGGGTATTTATAGTGCGTCTCGTCATCGGTAATTACCGCCGCGAGCGTGACTTCGCTTCCCGTACCGGCGGTAGTGGGAACCGCAATAAGCAGCGGCAGGAGACGGTGGACACGCAACAGGCCACGCATCTTGTTGATGGGCTTGTTTGGCTGCGCAATGCGCGCCCCCACACCCTTGGCGCAGTCCATGGCTGATCCTCCGCCAAAGCCGATAATGGCCCGGCAGTCGTTCTCGCGATACAGCGCCGCCGCTTCCTCCACATTCGAGACCGTGGGGTTCGCACGCGTTTCGGCATAGACCGTAGTGCCAATCCCCTGAGCCGTAAGCGCACGCTCGAGTGATGCCGTGAGCCCCAAACGTGCAATACCGGGGTCTGTCACGATAAGGACCTTCTGGATCGAGCGCTTTTGAAGCACCGCGGGCACATCCTCTGCATGCTCCAAAATACGCGGCTCGGTATAGGGCAGGATCGGCAATGCAATGCGAAAAACCGTCTGATATGTTCGGCACCAGGCACGACGGGCTAGATGCATAAAGGAAACTCCTTTATTTGTTGATAGGTCAACATTTGCTCGACCGATTGTACTCAGCAGAGATCGCAGACGGCCTCCCAATCGTTAATCAATCAACATCTTCATATCTCAAAATTGTTTTATTAAAAATCATTCCTAATAGGCTTTACATTTGGTTGCATTTATGGATAATAGAACTCGTCAAGACGCACGTCCGGAGAGGGCCCTTACGGGACCGGACGAGCGCACAATCGCCATCGATCGAAAGGATCGAATCATGAAGTTTGTTTGCCCCGTTTGCGGTTATGTGGAAGAGTTCGACGGCGACCAGCTGCCCGAGGACTTCAAGTGCCCCCAGTGCGGCGTTCCCGGTTCTCGTTTCCTGAAGCAGGAGGAGGGCCAGCTCGAGTGGGCTGCCGAGCACGTCGTGGGCGTCGCCAAGATGGAGGGCGTCTCCGAGGACATCGTTGCCGACCTGCGCGCCAACTTTGAGGGCGAGTGCTCCGAGGTCGGTATGTACCTGGCCATGGCTCGCGTCGCTCATCGCGAGGGTTACCCCGAGATCGGCCTGTACTGGGAGAAGGCTGCCCACGAGGAGGCCGAGCACGCCGCTAAGTTCGCCGAGCTCCTGGGCGAGGTCGTGACCGACTCCACCAAGAAGAACCTCGAGATGCGCGTTGAGGCCGAGAACGGCGCCACCGCCGGCAAGACTGATCTTGCCAAGCGCGCCAAGGCCGCTGGTCTCGATGCCATCCACGACACCGTGCATGAGATGGCTCGCGACGAGGCTCGTCACGGCAAGGCTTTCGCCGGCCTGCTCAAGCGCTACTTTGGCTAAGTCAGCCGCCTGAGAGACAATCTCTAGCTCGATAAGGCCCGGACCGTATTGGTTCGGGCCTTTTTCGTGGGCTTATTGCAGCTGTTCTTGAAGAACGATGAGCGACTGAGGGCTCAGGTCGTCGTATTGTATGAGGACGCGAGATGGAGCGTTCTTAGTCGATGCCCGATCACCCGTCCACAGGCAATCAGCGATGTTGACATAGGAAATACGAGCGTCAGCAAGAGCCTTCGCGAAACTCTCCCCCGCCTTGTTCTCGGCCAGGGCAACGGTACAGTAAAGGCCCGCGTCTGCATGCTCGATCGAGACCTCCCCTGCCGGAAACGCCTTCCGCACAAGCGCCATCAGGCCATCACGCGCCTCGCGAGCACGAACGCGCACGCGGTTCACATGCCGCTCGTAATCACCCGATTCCAGCAAACGAGCCAAAGCGACCTGGTCAACAGAACTCACCGACGAGGCGTAAAAACCAAGGTTGCGCCTAAACCGTTCCATCAGCTCATCGGGCAACACCATGTACGCTAGACGCAATGCCGATGAAAGGCTCTTCGAAAACGTGTTGGTGTAGATAACCGACTGGGCGGCATCGATTGACGCGAGCGCGGGAATCGGCTTGCCGGCAAGGCGAAACTCACAATCAAAGTCATCTTCGATGAGATATCGACCCGGCCGTTCGGCAGCCCAGCTCAGCAGCGCATACCGGCGCGCGATGCTCGTCACCAGGCCGGTCGGATACTGATGGGACGGCATCAGGTGAAGGACATCGGTCCCGCTTTTCTGCAGAGTGCTCAAGTCCACGCCCTCATCATCCAACGGGATATGTCGAACTTTGCAGCCCATAGCCTGATAGATGCGCGTCAGGCGCAAATAGCCCGGGTCCTCAACGGCATACACCTTGTCCGCGCCAAGCAGCTGAACCAACATGGTATCGAGCAGCTGGGCGCCCGCACCGATAACGATGTTGTCGGGGTCGACATTCATACCCCTTGTCCCGCGCAGATGGTGAGCAATTGCGCGTCGTAGCCGAGCGGTGCCCTGCGCTGGCGCGGGCGAGAAGATTTCGCGCTCGTCTTCGGATGCCAGCGTCGCCCGCAGTGCGCTTTGCCAAAGCCGCGCCGCCTCCAAAGCGGAAGGAGAAAGCGCATCGAATCGCTCGACCTGTCCGTCGACACCATGCGCACTGGGACCCGCAGAAACGGCATCTCGGTCGATACCCTCCGCAGCCGAAGCCAAAACCGGTGCATCCGGAAGCTCACAAGCGTAGTAACCACGCCGCGGCTTTGAACAAATATAGCCCTCGGCAAGTAACTGGCTATATGCATTTTCGATGGTAATGACACTGATTCCCAGATGACTGGCAAAGGCGCGCTTAGACGGCAAATGCTCCCCCGCCGCAATGCGTCCAGCAACGATATCATCTCGAATTTGCTGGTAAACATACTCATAGAGCGATGTTCCGCCGCGTTTTTCCAAATTGTAGTCAAGCATGAGCCTATCACCTGACCTTATTAAGTCATTCAATCTGGTATTAGTCTGACCTTGTCATTATCTCGAAAACTGAGCATTTCGCCATACCCAGCTCCCAGATAGGATGTTCCGTCAAGCAATGCACATGCCAACCAAGGGAGCAACCATGGCAGAACAGACCAGCAAAGCCGATCGCGTCAAACTCAATCGCGAGCTCGCGCAGATGCTCAAGGGCGGCGTCATCATGGACGTCACCACGCCCGAGCAGGCACGCATCGCCGAGGAGGCGGGCGCCTGCGCCGTCATGGCACTCGAGCGCATCCCGGCCGACATCCGCGCCGCAGGCGGCGTGTCGCGCATGAGTGACCCCAAGATGATCAAGGGCATCCAGGAGGTCGTCTCCATCCCTGTCATGGCCAAGTGCCGCATCGGTCACATTGTCGAGGCGCAGGTCCTGCAGGCCATCGATATCGACTACATCGACGAGTCCGAGGTTCTCTCCCCCGCCGACGATGTCTACCACATCGACAAGACCCAGTTTGACGTTCCGTTTGTCTGCGGTGCCCGTGACCTGGGCGAGGCGCTGCGCCGTGTTGCCGAGGGCGCCACGATGATCCGCACCAAGGGCGAGCCGGGCACGGGCGACGTGGTCCAGGCCGTGCGCCACATGCGGAAGATCCAAAAGCAGATCCGCGACGTTGTTGCCCTGCGCGACGACGAGCTCTTTGAGGCAGCCAAGCAACTGCAGGTTCCGGTCGAGCTGGTGCGCGAGGTCCATGCCACGAGCAAGCTCCCTGTCGTGAACTTTGCTGCTGGCGGTGTGGCAACCCCTGCCGACGCCGCGTTGATGATGCAGCTGGGTGCCGAGGGCGTCTTTGTGGGCTCGGGCATCTTTAAGAGCGGCGACCCGGCCAAGCGCGCCGCCGCCATCGTCAAGGCCGTGGCAAACTTCACCGATGCCAAGCTCATCGCCGAGCTTTCAGAAGACCTGGGCGAGGCCATGGTGGGCATCAACGCCGACGAGATCGAAATCATCATGGAGGAGCGCGGGCGCTAGTCCAGCAGAAAGGATCGCACATGAGCGATTATGCAGATCAAACGGTCGCCGTACTGGCGGTCCAAGGCGCTTTTGCCGAGCACGAGGCGAGGCTGTCCGAGCTGGGCGCACGTTGTATTGAACTGAGGAAGGCGGCTGATTTGAAGCAGGACTTTGACCGTCTGGTACTTCCCGGCGGCGAGTCTACCGTTCAAGGGAAGCTGCTTGATGAGTTAGGCATGCTCGAGGAGCTTCGCGCCCGTATCGCTGAAGGCATGCCCGTCCTGGGCACCTGCGCCGGCCTGATTCTGTTGGCGCGCGACCTTGCCGCCCATGACGATAAGGGCACGCCGCGTTTGGCAACCATGGATGTACTTGTCGAGCGCAATGCCTACGGCAGGCAGCTCGGCAGCTTTCGAACCAAGGGGCAGGTAGCCGGCATCGACGGTGAAGTGCCGCTGACGTTTATCCGCGCGCCCCGCATCGTCGAGGTCCACGGCGATGCCAAGGCCTTAGCGAAAGTCGACGGCCGTATCGTCGCCGCCCGCCAGGGCAACCAGCTCGGCGTAACCTTCCACCCCGAGCTCGATGAAGACACCCGCCTCCACGAACTGTTCCTACAAATGTAGGCATCGAAATCAACAAACAAAACGAGAGTGGATAATCTCCCACTTTGAGCTTGAATGCAGGCTCAAACCGGGAGATTATCCACTCTCATGCTAAGTAGTCGTTGGGGACGTTCTTAAACGACTACATCGCGATAGACGACCACGTTTGCCCAGATAAAACCGACCAAAATAAACCTGTCCCTTTTTGGCAGGTTTGGACTATGGGAACGCCGATGTTTTGGCAACGCCAGCGAGCGCCGCCCAGGGCGAACAAGTTGGCATGAAAAAGGCAAGGCATAGACCTTCTGGTCATGCCTTGCCTTTTGAATGACAAATTGTCGC
>JAXIYS010000067.1:0-52666 GCA_036304385.1 Collinsella sp.
GGTAGCGCACAGAGATGTGGTGTAAGAGGCGGGGCATGCCCCGCCTCCGCCCTTTCTTGAAAGGGAGGGGACACCGCCTAGAATTCGTCGTTGGAGTAATGAAGGTGACGAATGGAAGGAAAGGCGATGCCCCAAGAAGAGAGTGTACTGCGCCTCGGTCGCGACGAGGCCCTCGAGGCGGCGAGGCTTTGGCAGGAGTGCGGCGACGCGCGCGAGTTCGCGTGCAGGGTGCTGGGCGGCGTGATGAACGCACTGATGGACTCCGAGGCCCAGCAGATGTGCGGCGCGAGCCGCAACGAGCGCAGCGACGGCAGGGAGAACAGCCGCAACGGCTACCGCCCCAGGTCGCTCAAGACCGCCGTGGGCGACGTGGAGCTCGAGATACCCAAGCTCAGGCACGGCACCTACCACCCCGAGGGCATGCTCGCGCGATGGTCGCGCGTCGACACCTCGGTGGCCGCCATCGTGCAGGAGATGTACGTGTGCGGCGTGTCCACCCGCAAGGTCGAGCGCGTGGCGTCCAAGCTGGGCATATCCTCGCTGTCGAGCTCGGAGGTCTCGAGCCTCTGCTCCGACCTCGACGCCGAGGTGGCGGAGTTCCGCCGCCGCGACCTTTCGGGCACGCCGTGCTGCTACCTGTGGCTCGACGCCACCTACATGAGCTGCAGGGTCGGCTCGTCGGTCGTCTCGCAGGGCGTCGTGACCGCGATCGGGCTGGGCGCCGACGGGCGCAAGCACTTCCTGGGCTGCGACGTGGTCGACACCGAGAGCGAGGACTCCTGGGCGGCATTCCTCGGCGGGCTGCGCGAGCGCGGGCTGGCCGGCGTTCGCCTCGTGGTCTCCGACAGCCACGCCGGGCTCGTGGCCGCCGTCTCGCGCCTGTTCCAGGGCTGCGCCTGGCAGCGCTGCGTGACGCACCTGCAGCGCAACCTCCAGAGCGCCTGCTCGGGCAGGCCCGAGGACTCCAAGGCGGCCGTCAGGGACCTCGTGCACGCCGCGGTCTACCAGGACGACCCCGACCTCGCGCGCTGCGTGTGGGCCGAGGCGGCGCCCTGGGTGGCGTCGGTGTCCGCCAGGGCCGGCGAGGTCTTCGAGCAGGCCGAGGACTCCGCGCTGGCGTTCACGGCCTTCCCCAGGGCGCACTGGGCCAAGCTCCGCACCAACAACGTCCAGGAGCGCGCCAACCGCGAGATCAAGCGCCGCTACAGGGTCGTGCAGTCCTTCCCCTCGAGGGAGTCGATGCTGCGCCTGACGTGCGCGAGCCTCATGGAGACCGAGGGGCAGTGGTCCCAGCAGCGCGTGTTCTCCGAGGCCTCGGCCGCCGAGGGCTTCGCCGAGCCCGCGGACAGGCCGGCCCCGACAGAGGGGAGGCGCCGCGCGCTCGGGCGGCGCGCCAGGGAGATAGTGGACGAGATAGTCGAGAAGCGCGGCCTCAAGAAGGAGTAACATCGGGGCTTGCAGCGACGGACCTCAGGACACTCTTACACCACGTCTGCGCGCGCCACCGGTTTAAGGCGTATTGGAGCCAATTTTAATGGACATATTATAGGTTATGTTCATTATCTTTTTGGATGTAAATGCTATTCACTTAGCAACAGTACTCATATTTGGCATTTTTTGCCCACTGCTATATGACTAACCCCCTATAGCAGGCAAAAAACAGGTCGCAGCCCATCGCTGCGGCCTGTTCGGAGGCAAAAGTGGGCGCTAAGCGCTGTAGCCCATCGCCTGCAGGACAAACATGACGACCGTCAGCACCGTAATCACGCCGATAGTCGCCCAAGTGAGCACATTCCATACGCGGCCGTTGCGATTGGCGCCCATAATGTGGCGATCCGCCGCGATAACCACCTGGAATACCAAGACTACAGGCAGCAGCACGCCGTTGATGACCTGCGAGGTCATCATAATCTGGAACAAATCGACGCCAGGCATGAGCACCAACACGGCAGAAATGCCGATGATGGCCGTAATGATGCCGCGGTAAACCGGAGCCTCGTCCCAGCTGCGATCGGCGCCGCGCTCCCAACCAAAAGCCTCGCAGATGGCACTCGACGTAACGCCCGGCAGCACGCAAGCAGCCAAAAAGCTCGCCGCGACCAGGCCCGAGGCAAACAGCACCGTGGACCACTGGCCCGCGATGGGCTCCAGCGCGCGGGCGGCATCGGCGGCATCGCTAATCTGAATACCCGCCGGGAACAGCACCGTACCGGTCGTGATGATAATGAAGCCCGCAATGATATCAGCAGCGATCGAACCGCTCACGGTATCGATACGCTGCAGCACGATGTCGTCCTCGCCCGCATTCTTATCGACCACGTTGTTCTGAGCCAAGAAGATCATCCACGGTGCGATGGTGGTACCGATTGTTGCGACCACGAGCGACACGTAACTGGGATCGTTCTGAATATTGGGGACGACCAAGTCGACCGCGACCTCGCCCCAGTTGGGGCCGGCCATAAACGCGGCGACGATGTAGGTCACGAACACGCAGCTTACCAGCAGCAAAATCTTCTCGATGCGCTGGAAGCTGCCCGACATGGTAAGCATCCACACCAGCAGCGCCACGAGCGGCACCGAGATGCTCGCCGGAACGCCAAACAGAGCAAGGCCACTCGCGATACCCGCGAACTCCGAGATGGTCACCGCCGTGTTGGCGATCAACAGCGCCGCCATGGCCAGCACGCTCTTGCGCACGCCAAAGCGCTCGCGAATGAGCGACGCCAGGCCCTTACCCGTGACGCATCCGCAGCGCGCCGCGGTCTCCTGCGTCACGATAAGCAGCACGGTCATGACGGGAAGCATCCAGAGCATCTTGTAGCCATAGCTGGCGCCCGCGCTGGAATACGTGGCGATGCCGCCGGCGTCATTGCCCGAAAGCGCCGCCAGAAGACCGGGGCCCATGGCGCCAAAGATAGCCGCGATGGTCAGCTTTTGCTTGGTGCTCGGCTTTTGCTTCGTATTTTGCACGCGACCACCTACCCCATGACCGACATGGTGAGCAGCACCGCAGCAGCGCAGTACGCCACACACGAGATCATGACGGCGATGACGTTCATGGCGGTACCCGACGTATTGAGGTCGTGCTCATCGCGCCAGAACAGCACCATCAGGTAAATCACGGCGCTCATGTTGCCCACCAGGCAGATGATGGCCGCGATGTTAAAGCAGCCGGTAAAGAGCTGCTCCTCAAACATAGGGGCATCGAGGAACGCGGCAGTGCGCACCAGCTGCGCGCACAGGTAGGTCACGAGCGAAAGGATCAGGCCCATACCCGTGCTCTGGAAGAAGAATCCCAGGTACGGTTTGGGCTCGTCGTCGTGACCGTCGTACTCGAGGAAATAGTTCTTGACGAACGACACCATGCGCGAGGCAGCCAGCAGCACGAGCGGCATGGCGCACATGGGGAACACCACCAGATGCGCGGAGCCCAGCGCCGTCCCCAGCACGGTCGCCATAATGCACGAGGCGATGCCCCACACGACGACCCAGTACTGACGATGCACGAACCAGCTGAGCACGTTCGTCGAGTCGTCCGACGCGCTATCGCCCGAGCCGACACCGGCGATCTGCAGGTCCTCCTGATGCTCCTCGGCGATAACGTCCATGGCGTCGTCGAAGGTCACGATACCCAGGATATGACGGTTCTCGTCGCAGACAGGAATGGCAACCAGGTCGTACTTGGTCATCTCGTCCGTCACGTCTTCCTGGTCCTCGTCGGGCGACACGTAGACCAGATCGCGATAGGCGAGCTGGCCCAGCGTGGCGTCGCGGTCGGCCACGATCAGCGTGCGCAGCGAAAGCACGCCCGTCAGCATGCCGCTCGGATCCTCGGTATAGACGTAGTAGACGCTCTCAAAGTCCTCGTCGAGTTTGCGAATCGCCTCGATGGCATCGCCGACCGTCGCCGTGGCGGGCAGCGAGACAAACTCCGAGGTCATGATGCGGCCGGCGGTGTTGTCCTCATAGCCCAGCAGGTTACGAATCGCCTTCTCCTCCTTGACGCCCATCAGGCGCAGGAGCTTCTCGGCCTTCTCGTAATCGAGCTCGTCGATCAGGTCGGCAGCGTCGTCCGGGTCCATCATGGCCAGCATCGACGATGCGTCGGTATCGGACAGGCCCTCGAGCATCTCGGTCATGAGCTCGTCATCATCGAACTCCGAGATGGCCTCGGCGGCCTGTGCCGTATCGAGCTGCGCGAACACCTGCGCGCGCAGGCGCGGGTCGAGCTGCTCGATAATGTCGGCAATGTCGGCAGGATGCAGCTCGCCAAGCGTCTTGTGCGACACCGAGAGCTGGATGTTCTTAGTCGAGCGATCGAGCAGGTCCATGTAAGACCAGGCGATAATGTCCTCGCTGAGCGGCTTGCCCAAGTGCTTCATAAAGCCCTCGACGACATGCTCGAGTGTGGGGCTGATCGCGCGCAGCAGACCGCGGGCGCCGACCTCGGCACCCAGCAGGCGCAGCTGATTTTCGCCCGACATGGAAAACTTGATGTCGTTTACGCGCACGACCTTCATGCCCTGTGTGTCGACAATCTGCTTGTTAAGCACGTCGCGGGCAAGCAAGAGTTCGGTCGGCTGCAAGTACGAAAAACGGATTTCGGTGGCCGACGTCTTAAGGTGTACGCCCGTCTCGTCGATACGGTCGACCCATTTGCGCCAACTGATCATAAACGGCGTCTTGCCGGGACCGCGGAACGCGAGCGACGTCACGTGCGGGAAAACTTCGCCGGTTGCAATGCCAAAATCGTTAACCACGCCGAGCTTTTCGCCGTCGACGTCCAAGACCGGCAATTTGAGCATCTCACTCAGATAATTCAATGGTGCTCCCCATCATTATTCCTACGGACCGCGCGACCATGCCGGCACGCAATCCGTGGACTTTTTGATATGTATACGCATGCGCGGGCGGCACGCCGCTCGGCGCTCACACCCCGTGCACGCGCAGAAAGCACCTGCATGGGGTCATCGACTGTATGGTCGAGGTTTGGATTTCACCTGTAACCTTTCTCTTGACCCTCATTAACCGCAGTAACTATAGCATCAGCATCGCGCTGCGGCACCGAATTTATGCGCTGAACATTGCAGGCATACCAAACGCTGACGTATCCGTGACATAGAGCCGGATGGGTATGGTGGGACAAAGCGATTAAGACCGTCCTAAACGACCAGTCGTTTAGGCACGTCCCCGATGACTACTCTGTGGTGTCGTCGTCCTCGGGGAGTTGGGGGAACACGGCGTTTTTGGGCATGGAAACCTTGGTGAGCGAGGTGAGCTTTTTGCTCAACGCCGTGTCCGTCTTGACCAGGTCGCTGAGCGTCACGATCTTGTAGCCGTCGGCGACAAGGCCATCGATAATCTGCGGCAGCGCCTCGAGCGTCTGCTCGGCGCACTTATCGCTATCGGTGAGCAGCACAATATTGCCCGGCGTCATCGAGTCGAGCACGGTCGATACTTGCTCGTCGGCGCCGTTGAGCAGCCAGTCGCCCGAATCGATATTCCACGAAACCACGGCGGACACCAGGTCCATCGAGTCGATCCAGTTTTGCTCGTCAAACGCGGCGTAGGGGGCACGCAGCAACATCGTCTCGACGCCGGTCGCCGACTTAATCGACTCGGTGCCCTTCGTGATCTGCTTGCGCACCGTCTCGCGATCCTCGCCCTTGAGAGAATCATCGCTGTAGCTGTTGGAACCAATCTCGCACCCGGCATCAACAATCGCTTTGGCAGTAGCGGGCGAGGCTTCCGCGGCATCGCCCGAAAGGAAGAACGTCGCCGTGACGCCCTTTTCCTTGAGCACCTGCAAGATCTGCTTGGTCGCGCCGCTCGGACCCTCGTCAAATGTCAGGGCCACGTACTTTTCGTTGCCCTTGGGCGCTACGCTTGCGCACTCGACCACGCAGTCGGTGGCGGGCACGACCTCGCCGCGGTCCTGCGTCTTGCCCGACTGCTCGCCGACCCATACCTCGGAGCGGCCCTGAACGCCCCAGGTTTTGACATACTCAATGGCACCCGTGCCCTCGACCTTAAGCTTTGGCTCGATAGTCGTGGCCTGGACCTCGTGCTTTTCGTGCACGTTGCGGCCATCCTTGACCGTCACCTTCTCGCCACCCGTAAGCTCGCGACTATCCCATTTGCCTTGCTTCACGCGCTTGCCGTCGACCTTCACCGACAGCTTTTCGCCGCCATGGCGCTTGAGCACGCTATCGTCGACGGCCAGCAGATCGCCGGCGTCGTACGTTTCGGTCAGGCTTTGATCGTCGATGAGATTCTGCAACGTAGAGCCCACGCGCACCGCGGTCTTTTGCCCGTTGAGTTCCACGTCCACGCTGCGGTTGACGTAGCCCACGACGGCAGCGATAAACAGCACGAGCGCGCAACCCACGGCGATGAGCGCATAGGGCAGACGGGACGGCCGGCGCGGCGAGCGCCCGTTGCCGATGCGCGCGCTGCGATCGCTAAACCCACGGCTATGGTTGAGGTACATCGCGCCGGGCTTACGGCGACGTCGACGCTGACCGCTGGGCAGCTGCCCCAGGTCGCGGCGCGCCGTCGGACGCGCACCCGAGGGCCCGTTTAAGTTAGATCCGTTTTGGCGCATATGCCCTCCCCCATAAACACAGCGAGCCGGAGCAACATGTCTCCGGCTCGCCTCCCATCATTTGGTACGTCGCTATTTGCTAGCTTTTGACGAGCCCCCGCTCGCCTTTTGATATTCGTCCTTAAAGGCCTTGAACATACCGCGCGTCTTGCCGAGCTGTTTGCCCAGTGCGCGGCTGCCCTTGTCCACGGCGACCGATCCCTTGTCATCGAGCACCTTGGCGCCCTTCTTGACCTTATCGCCCACCACGACACTGGCCTCGGCAGCTTTGGCGGCCGCGCCGCCCGAATACCCGAGCGCCTTGACCTCGTCCGAGACAATCATCGCGCCGTTCTCGTAGCCGCGCAGCATCGTCGGCGGCACCTGCGTGTCGCCCACCAGCACGCTCGAAGCGGCACCGGCGGTCACGTAGAACATCTGCACAATACCCGAGCGCGGCTTGAACTCAACGTCCGAGCAGTAGCCCACGACATCGCCCGATTCCGTGCGCACGTCCATGCCAACCCAGATGATGCAATCGTCCAGGTTGATATCGAGGCGCTTGGCCGCGGCGGCATCGTAGGTGCCCTTGACGTCGTCGACCGCGACAGCACCCTCATAGACGCCGATGGCATCGAGCGCCACAAAGCGGTCGGGGCGCTCGATCATGCCTGCGATATCGGACTGGCGGACCATAAAGCCCACCACGCGCGTGCCGCCCGGGGTAAAGACGGGAAAGTGAATCTTGCCGAGCTTTTTAGGGCTGCGCGGCGTGCCATCCTTTTTGGTGCGCTTGTCTTCGGCAGGCTTACGGTAAACCTTGACGCCGACAAAATCCCCTGCGCGCATTATGCCTCGGTCGAGGGCTCCGTGGCCTCGGTGTCGGCCTCGGCGACGTTCTCGACTACGACGTCGGCAGCGGGCGTCACGTTGCCGCCCGAGATGGCGTCGTTGAGCTGCTCGCGAAGCTGATCCATGCGCTCGCGGGCCAGGTCGACCTTGGCGCGCAGGTCATCGGTCTTGGCATCGACCATCGGACCAAAGTCGCTGACCGCGGCACGAGCCTCCTCGGCACTGTGCTCGTAGGTGTCACGCATGTTGTCCCAGGCATCGTTGGCGATATCGGCGGCCATGGCGCGGGTCTCGGCACCCGAGCGCGGGGCCAGAGCAACGCCGATGATAGCGCCGGCGGCAGCACCAAAGAGCGCACCGGAGACAAAGCTGAAAGTCTTTCCCATGATCATTCCTCTCCTGCGGGCACCTCGATGCCCACCGTTTGAATGCTGTCCATTATACCCGCAGCGCAACACTTGCCGTCGCGCTCATCTGCGTACGGTAAAAGCGCAGGTACATGATGGTGATAAGCGAGTGAACCTACTCCTGCGGCATGGCAGGCATGGCCACCGTGGCAGCCGGGTCCACGCCGGCGCCGTCAACGAGCGGCAGCGTTCCCTCGTGCGCGGGGGTAACCGGAGCCGTCGCCGCGCCACCGTAGACGGCAGCGGGGGCCTCGTGGCTTTCGGCGGTCGCGCCCTCGGTATCGATTGCCTCCTGCGGCTCGTCGTCAAAGCTCGGGACGCCCTGGGGCTCCGCGGACTCGAGCTCGACGGCAGCCTCGGCAGGGACCTCGTCGACAGGATCGACGGCCTCCTCGGCAGGCGCCTCGCCCTCGTTCGCGTCCCCGGCCACGTCCTCGCCGTTCGCAGCGGCAACGGCCTCGTGCGGGTCCTTGCCCTCGGCCTCGGCACGCATGCCCAGCACCAGGTTGCGCAGGCCCGCGACCGTGCCTTCCACGTCGGGGGCCGGCTGGTCGGCATGTAGGTACGCCCAGTCCATCATAAAGGTGGCCGAAGACAGCGCGCCGATGGCCAGCGCGTCATCGGGACACGAAAGCTCAACCTCAAAGACACGCTCGTCATGCTCGCTCACGCGCGTGCGACCGCACGAGATGCTGCCGGCAAGACCGGTCTCGTTCATGAGCTCGACCGTCACGTGCTCCAGCAGATGGCAAAGCTCGGTCTGGCCCATGCAGTCCTGGAATTCGCGACCGGAATCGCCCAGGCACAGATGCTTGGCAATCGCGGGCACCAGGTAGTACACGCGCGCCGTGGCCTCGATATCCTCCGAGGTCATGAGCGGCATGCCGGGGTTCACCAGCACGTGCGCGCAAATCTTGTCCTCGCTGACGGTGACCTTAAGGATGTTGAACAGGCCTGCCATAACTCTCCCCCACTCTTCCTTGTCCTACTCGTCGCCATCGTGCGGATCCACAGAGCCCGCACCCGACGCCGCCGGCTTCTCTGCCGAAGACTCGGAATCCTTCTTATCGGTTTCGGCCGGAGCGATCACGCGAATGAGCGAGATGCGCTGGCCACGCATCGACTGTACCTTGAACTTGTACCCTGCGACCTCAAACACCTCTCCGATGTCGGGCACCGAGTCGCAAAGCTCCAAAATCCAGCCGGCGATGGTCTCATAATCATCGCTTTCCTCGAGCGGCCAACCAAGCTCAATCGCGTCATCGCACGAAAAACGCCCATCGACGAGCCACTCGCGGCGCGAAAGGCGCGTGAGGTACTTGTTGTCGGGGTCGAACTCGTCCTCGATTTCGCCGACGATCTCCTCGACGATATCTTCGATGGTGATGATGCCGGCCGTGCCGCCGTACTCGTCCACGACCACTACGATTTGGTCGTGCGAGGTCTGCATCTCGGACAGCAGCGGCAGGATGTCCTTGGTATCGGGCACAAAGGTGGCGTCGCGCAAAAAGCCGGCGATGGGCTGGTCGCCCTTGCCGTCGAGCGCAGGCTGGATCAGGTCCTTGATGTGCGCAATGCCCGCGACATTGTCGGGGTCCTCGTGATAGACGGGGATGCGGCTGAAGCCGGTCTGGCGCATGGTGGACAGCACGTCGGCGACCGTCTCGTCGTCCTCGCACATGGTGGTGTCCACGCGCGGGACCATGACCTCGCGGGCAACAGTGTCGCCCAGGTCGAAGATCTCGTGGATCATGCGCTTTTCCTCGTCGAGCAGGTCGTCCTGCTCCGAGACCATGTACTTGATCTCTTCCTCCGAGACGTTTTGGCGGTCATCGGCGCTCTTGATGCGCAGGATGCGGGCCAGGCCGTCGGAGCAAGCACCGGTCAGCCACACGAGCGGGCGGGCGATCTTTTGGAACACGGAAAGCGGTCCCACGACTTGCTTGGATACGCCCTCGGCGTTAGCGAGGCCGATGCGCTTGGGCACGAGCTCGCCGATCACGATGGACACAAAGGCGACGGCGACGGTGATGATGACCGGCGCCAGGCCGCGCGCGATGGCGGAAAGCGGCGCGATGCCAAAGCTCATGAGCCATGTGGCAAGCGGGTCGGACAGGCTCGTCGAGGCGACGGCGGATGAGGCAAAGCCCACGAGCGTGATGGCGACCTGGATGGTGGCGAGCAGCTGATCGGAGTCGGCGGCGAGCTGGACGGCGCGCTCGGCGCGCTTATCGCCCTCCTCGGCATCGTGCTCCAACACGGCGCGCTTAGCCGTGGTGAGCGCCATCTCGGACATAGAGAAGTAGCCGTTGATGAGGGTCAAAACGAGGGTGGTGATAAGGGAGATGGTTATGTCCATCGGGAGTTTCTCGAACCTCCAAGATTCGGGACGTCAAGTTAAAACGTTGGTGGCGGATACGGCAATTGCGCCGGTCGCCCGCGCGAGCGGGGCCGTGGGCGCGGTCGCTAGATTACGAAGAGGATCACCGCCATGAACTGGAAGATGCTGCCGGCGAGCACCCACAAGTGGAAAACACTGTGCAGATAGCGCACGTTTTTGGCGATATAGAACGGCACGCCCACGGTATAGCACACGCCGCCGACGGCGAGCAGGGCAAGTGCCACGGGGTTGAGCAGCGACACGAGCTCGGGCAGCTTAAAGACGACAAGCCAGCCCATCAGCAGGTAGACCAAGCCGCTTACCCAGTGCGGCTGACGCTCGCGCATAAAGCACTCGAGGGCGATGCCGATAATGGCGATGGCCCATACGGCAAAGAACAGCACGGCGCCGCCGTCATTTGCCAGCGTGATGAGGCAAAACGGCGTATAGCTGCCGGCTATGAGCAGGTAGATGCAGCTGTGATCGATGATGCGAAACACGCGCTTGGCGCGAGCGGGCTGAATCGCGTGGTAGAGCGTGGAGGCCAGATATTCGAGAATAATGCTGACGCCGTAGACGATCGCCGCAGCCATGTGCGCCGGCCCGCCGCCGCGCAGGGCGGCGAATACGATCAGGAGCACGAGGCCCGCGATACCCAGCAGGCAGCCGACACCATGGGTGACGGAGTTCATGATCTCCTCGCCCACCGTGTACTGCGGAACGGCCGCGGTCTTGGGTCGCGGCTTAGAACTGTCGCTCGAATCGGACATGCCGGTTACATCCTCCAATAGTAAAGAGTTCTCAACACTATATCAAAGCGTCTGGATACGTGCGAAATTTGCACCTTACGTGACCCTTTGTTTACCCATTCTTTGTTTGTTGACGCATCAACGGCGAACATCCATAATGCGCTTGCATTGAATGTTGATGTATTAACATCTTATAGGAGAATACCGCATGGCTCAAAACGCACGTTCCCATCGAAAGCTCAAGATAGCCGGCATCGTTGCGCTGGTGGTTGTCGTTGCGCTGCTCGGATTTGTCGGCAACTTTTTGTTTGACTTTGCCCTGAACCCCCAAGCGCCGTACACCATGAAGATGATGCAGGATAGCAAGAACGACAAAGAAGGTGAGCAGCCGGATGCCGAGGACACCGAGGCGCGGGCGTGGTTTAAAGAGAATCGCGAGAGCAGCAGCCTCACCGCAGATGACGGAACCGAGCTTGCCGCTTGGTATTTTGCTGCTTCGGAGAGCACGCACGACTACGCCGTCTGCCTGCATGGATATACCAACGAGCCCATCGGTATGGCCCGATACGTCAAGCGATTCCACGACCGCGGCATGAACGTACTCGCACCCGCCGCCCGCGCCCACGAACGCTCCGGCGGCGACTATATCGGCATGGGCTGGCCCGAGCGCCTCGACATCGTCGCATGGATCGAGCGAATCGTTCAGGCTGACCCCGAGGCGCGCATCCTGGTCTTTGGCGAGTCGATGGGCGCGGCAACCGCCATGAACGTCGCGGGGGAATCTCTGCCCGCAAACGTAAAATGCATTATCGAGGACTGCGGTTATACGAGTGTTTGGGACGAGTTTTCTCTGCAGCTCAAGGACGTGTTCGGCCTGCCCAGTTTTCCCTTGCTCGATGTAGCAAATTTGGTGTGCAACGTGCGCGCGGGCTACGACTTTCATAAGGCGAGCAGTGTGGAGCAACTCAAACACGCGACGGTTCCCATGCTGTTTATCCACGGCGACCAGGACACCTTTGTGCCGTACGACATGCTCGACCAAAACTACGACGCGTGCGCCAGCAAGGTCAAGCAAAAGCTCACCATCCATGGCGCCACCCACGCCAAGAGTGCGCAAGTTGACCCCGAGCTCTACTGGAACACAGTCAACAACTTCCTCGACGAGTATTTTTAGGCAAAAAGCAACGTCTGGGGTTTTATCTGACCCCCTGTTTTCGGAAGTGCGGGGAAAATCGCGGGAAGCTCAACCAGACCACAGTTTTACCAACAATTTATCAGGGGTTTTGTTGCCAAAAAACGGTTTGTGGTCGGCGGTATTCGATTTTTCACCGCACTTCCGAAATGCCGCCCGTGGGCGCTGTACTCACGGGCGGCATTTGCTAACGTTGCGCTACAAATGCGCTTGTTTTGTCCAATAGCCAGGCGCTATTTAACCTCGATGAGCTCGTACTTGCTCGTGCCCAGGCCGATCTTCTCGGCATGCGCGATGCACGCGCGCCAGTCGGTGTCGGGATGCGTGATGCAGAAGGGGTCGTGCGCCTGCTCGCCCTCCAGATGCTCGTGGTTGTGCTCCATCTTGGCCGCGCTATCGGTGAGCTCGGTGTTGGGCAGCGGCTCGGACGCCATGACGGCGTCGGCGCAGGCCTGATCGATGGCGACCGGGTCGAAGCTCGCGAACATGCCGATGTCGTTGACGATAGGCGTATCGTTTTCGGGATGGCAATCGCAGTTGGGGCTGATGTCCATAGCAAGCGAGATATGGAAGCTCGGGCGGCCGTTGACGACAGCCTTCGTGTACTCGGCGATCTTGTAGTTGAGCACATCGGCCGCGGCGTCATAGCCGGGCTTGATGCAGTCCTGGTTGCACGCCGCAATGCAGCGCCCACACCCCACGCAGCGATCGTGGTCGATGGCGGCCACGTGCACCGTGCGAGTAGCGCCGCTGGCAAGCCCGCGCTCGCGGGTATCGTCGAACGAGATAGCGTTGTGCGCGCAGATCTTTTCGCAGGCACGGCAGCCAATGCAGTGTTCGGTCGCGACGTTCGGTTTGCCGGCGGCATGCTGCTCCATCTTGCCGGCACGGCTGCCGCCTCCCATGCCCAGGTTCTTCATGGCACCGCCAAAGCCGGCCTGCTCATGTCCCTTAAAGTGGGTGAGGCTGATCACGATATCGGCGTCCATGAGCGCCTGGCCGATCTTGGCCTCGTGCACGTACTCGCCGCCCTCGACCGGGACGAGCGCCTCGTCGGTACCCTTGAGGCCGTCGGCGATGATGATCTGGCAGCCCGTGGCATACGGGGTAAAGCCGTTCTGATAGGCGGTATCGATGTGCTCGAGCGCGTTTTTGCGGCTACCGACGTAGAGCGTGTTGCAGTCGGTGAGGAAGGGCTTGCCGCCCAGCTCCTTCACGACATCCGCGACGGCGCGGGCGTAGTTGGGGCGCAAAAAGCTCAGATTGCCCAGCTCGCCAAAGTGAATCTTGATAGCGACGAACTTGTTCTCAAAGTCGATCTGCTCGATACCGGCGCGACGGATGAGGCGCTTGAGCTTGTCGAGCTGGCTCTCGCGAGCATGCGTGCGCAAGTTGGTGAAGTACACCTTGGCGGGTGCTGCGGGTGCAGTTGCGGTCATAAATCTATCCCCTCGGTCTATATGGCGTTACAGACATAGAGGATGGTACCAGTTAAAGCAGAGGTAAAGTCAAGTACGGCACCTAGTCATTGGGGACGTTCTTAAATGACTACTCCTGCACCTTGAGGGCCTCGGCCAGGCTGACGCGCTTGATGGAGCGCGTGTGTAGCAGCGCCACGACCAGGTAGGTCGCAAAGCCAATGCCGACACATGCGGCCATGGACCAAGCGGGCACGTAGATCTCGATATTGCCGTTGTAGGCGAGCAGCATCGAGCGGAAGATGGCCGTGAGCGAGCCAATAATGACCGGCAGGCTCAGCACGAGCGACACCGCCACGCACAGCGTGATCGAGCGGATGTACAGATGCGAAATCTCGCTATCGCGATAGCCAAAAACTTTCATGTAGCTAATCGACCGGGCGCTATGGTCGATAACCGCCTTGGTCAGCAGGTACATAAACAGCAGGAAGATGAACACCGCAAGCCCAACCATCATTCCGATCATTTTGCTCATCATGCCTATAAACTGGTCGCCCACGGCGCGCATGTCGTCGGGCGTGGTGTCACCGGCAAAGTAACGAGCATCGAGGTCGAGCTTCTCGTCGCTCACATAGCCGTTAAAGTAGGCGGCGTCGTTGTCGAACAGCTCGTTAAAGTCGTCGATACTCATATAGATATTCATGTCCGACTTGGAGCCCCAGGCACAGTTCTTGCCCGCGTACTCAAAGGAATAATGCTCGCCCTCGTACTTGTCGCCGAGCGCGACCTTCTGGCCCTCGCTCCAGCCAAACTTATCGAGCAGACCGCCGCCAAAGACGACGCGCCCATCGCCGACGTTGAGGTCTTTCCAGTAGCGCGAATCGGGCGAGATGCCGTAAACGGAAATCGTCTCCTGTCCATTACCATCGCCGCGGTCGTATTGCAACTGGTAAACGGCATATTTCTCGGCCTGCGCGATTGCGCCCGCGCCGTTGTCGGTCGTATTGACCGGGTGGATTTCGTCGTTGTCAGTGTCGATCTTAGAGGCCTTGTCGATCAGGTCGATAGCCTCGTCGCGGTTGCGGCCGAGGGCATCGGCAAGATCGTCAAGGCGCGCGTAGAGCGCATCCTTCTTGTCCTGGACCTTGGCAAGCGCGTCCTGCGCCGCGGCCAGGCTCTCGGCAGACGGAGATGCGGTCGCGGCATCGGCCGCCGCCTGCGCCGCATCGGCCGCGTCGTCAAGCTCGTCATCGGCATCCTGGGCGGCAGAAAGCAGCGCGCCGTCAACCGACTGCAAGCGCTCGAGTGCCGACCACTGCTCGCGCTCCTCGGCAGTGCCCTCGAGCTCCAGCGGAACCTTGAGCGTGCACTGGTGTTCGGCGACCAGGCTTGTCTCGAGGTTGTCCGCATAGTGCGTCATCGTGGGCAAAATCGCCAGGCCAAAGAGCAGCAGCAGCGAGGCAAACGCGATGCCCACGAAGAGCGTGGCGAAGTTGCCCAAGTTGCGCAGGAAGATGCGCAGGCGGAAGCGCGAGACAAAGCCCATGCGCTCCGGCAGCTGCATGCCGCGCTTGGTACCCGACTTGCCGCTCGCCTCGTGGCGAAGAAACTGCAACGGCGTCTTGCCCATTTTGCGAAGCAGGCCCACCAGCGTGATGAGGATGAGCGCGGCGGCGGGAACCACGGCGCACTTCACAAAGATCTCCCAGCTCCAGTACACCTGGAAGGGCGGCAGGCTGTACGAACCGTAATAGAGGCCGCGCATGGGCTCGGTAAAGAACACAACGCCGAGCGCCGTGCCCAAAAGCGCCGCGACCACGCCCACGATGGCGGGAAGCGCGAGGTAGTGCAGCACGATCTCGCGTCGACGATAGCCGCTGGCGAGCAGCGTGCCGATGATGGCGCTCTCCTCCTCGATGGTGGCGTCAGTGAGCACCACAAAGACAAACGCCATGATCACGATGATAATGTCGAGCAGCGTCATCCACATCATAGAGTCGCCGTCCACGTCGTCGCGTGCATAGCCAATGCCCTGGTTGGAATCGGCGTCGATGAGCTCATCTACGCGTGCATCGGCATCGGTCAGCGCCTCCACCATATCCTGCTCCGCATCGATGCGGTCCGCGGTGGAGAGGTCGCGATCGGTAAGGGTGAAGGAGTAGGTGTAGGCGGGTGCGCCGCCGGCGTCCTCGAGCGCGGCAAAGCCGGCATCGGTAACCTCGGCCACGCCATAGGTGATGGTGTTCACCGTAAAGTCCGAATTGTTGAGGAACAGCGCCTGGCTATCGGGCTGGGTCATGATGCCGCAGATGGTGTAGGTTCTGCCCTCGAGCTCGACCTTATCGCCCACGGCGAGGTCGTTGTTGGTGGCAAAAACGCGATCGATGGCCACCTCGTCGTCCGCCTTAGGCTGCCTACCCTCACAGTAGGACGCAATGTCCACCTTGGTACGGTGCGCATAGGTGCGCAACGTGCGCTTGGTGCCATCGTCGCCGGACGCCTTTTTGATGATGGCGTCGATGGAGAAATTCTTGTAGAGCGTGACGTCGCCGGCTGCATCTTCGGCTGCCTTGAGCTGGTCTTTGGTGGCCTCGAAGGAGGTGGTCACGCGGCCGTCCTCAATCGTGTACGCATCGCGCATGTCGTCGATAAGGCAACCGATGGAATGCGCCGCGAGCAAAAAGCCCGAGGTAAGGGCGATGCTTCCGCACATAAGCAAAAAGATGCCCAGATACTTGCCGATATTGCGGCGCAGCTCGCGCGGGAGACGTTTTGCGAGAGGTGTCATGACGCCGCCTACCAATCGAGCTCGGCGGCCGCGACGGGCGACTCGTTGAGCTCATCCTCGACGATGCGCCCGTCGCGCAGGCGCAGCACGCGATTGGCCATGCGCGCGATGGCGGCATTGTGGGTGACAATGATGATGGTGCAGCCGTAGGTGCGGTTGACATCCTCCATGAGCTGCAAGATTTCCTTGGACGTCTTGTAGTCGAGCGCGCCCGTGGGCTCGTCGCACAGCAGCAGACCCGGGTTTTTGACGAGTGCACGGCCGATGGCGCAGCGCTGCTGTTGGCCGCCCGAAACCTGACGCGGGAACTTGTTGCGGTGCTCGTAGAGGCCCAGCGAGCGTAGCAGGTCGTCAATGTTGAGCGGGTTTTTGGACAGGTGCGCCGTGACCTCGATGTTCTCCTTGATGGTGAGATCGGGCACCAGGTTGTAGAACTGGAAGACAAAGCCCAGCTCGCGGCGGCGGTACTCGCCCAGGTCGGTAGGCTTGAGCACCGTGAGGTCGCAGCCGCCCACCAGAATAGAACCGGCGTCGGCATCCTCCAGGCCGCCGATCAGGTTGAGAAAGGTCGACTTGCCCGAGCCCGAGGGCCCCAGCATGACGCAGATCTCGCCGCGGTTGATGGACGTGTCGATGCCGTCGAGCACCGTCAGGCGTGCATCTCCATCGCCATAGTGCTTTTTGAGATCCTTAACCTGGACGTAGGCTTTCTGCGTTGCCACGGTGTCCCCCATTGTTAGCCCCGTACTACTTTATGAACGTAATAGTAAACCTTGGCGAACTATTTTTGGGCGAGAGTGGGGTTTTGTTTCAGACTAGTCATTGGGGACGTTCTTAAACGACTAGTCATTGGGGACACTCTTTCGCCACCCGGCAGTTAGGGACGTTCCTTTCCTGCCGGCAGTTGGGGACAGTCTCTGCCAACCCAGCCGGCAAAACAGCCGATCGGCAAAGACTGTCCCCAATGACTAGTCGTTTAAGTCTGTCCCCAATGACCACTCTTGGTCGTTTAAGTCTGTCCCCAATGAGTACCCGATGACTAGGTGGCTAGGCGTGGGATTTGTTGCGTGCGAGGGCTAGGCCTGCGGCGGCGATGGCTGCGGCGAAGAGTGCCGTGATGCCCAGGTCGCAGGCGATATCGCCCAGCACGGCGGACGTCAAATCCGAGGCAAGCGCCTTGCCGATCGCGTCGTTCACCCAATATGTCGGCACAAAGTGCGCCACGGTCTGCACGGCCGAGCCCATCAGCGACAGCGGCATCCAGGCGCCACCCAAAAACGTCATGAGCATGCCAAGCAGGTTGCCCACACCGTTGAGCAGCTCCTCGCGCGCGCCCAGGCTCGACAGCGTAAAGCCAACGGCCAGTGGCGTCAGCGCTAGGGCAAACGTTGCCGCCAGCGCCAGGCACACGCGGCCCACGCCGACCTCGGCAACCGCACTGGCAAAGCCCACGGCGCCCATCATGCTCGACACAAACCAGATACAGACGGTGAGCACGGCGGTGGCGGCAAACACGGCAAGCGAACGCTGACGCTCGGAGATTGGGCCGGCATCCATACGACGCACGCGCTCGGGCTCGTTCATGCCCGAGAACACCAACCCCACCGATACGATGACCGACGAGATAATCGCGTACGCGCCAAAGTTGAAGTACGACTCGAGCGTGGCGGCAGCAGCCGAGTCGACCTTGACCCGCTCGATCTGGACCTCCGCGCGCTTTGCAGCGGCATGTTCGGCGGCCTTGGCAACGTCGCCGTTGGAGGCAGTGGGCTTAAGTGCGGCTGCAGCGCCCGCGAGCGAGATCCAGCGCGAAGCCTCGGCAGACGAAAGCGCCGCCGCCATGGTGCCGGCACCGTAGGTCACATCGAGCTTGGGCAGGGACTCCCCCGCGCGGGCAGCCGCGACCAGGTCGTCCTCGAACCCCTCCGGGATAAAGAACACGCAGTCGGCGCTGCCCTTGGCGCTGTTGCTCTTGGAAAGCGCGTCCGCAAGGTCGTACGTGTCATCGCCGACGCCCGTGACCAGATCAAACCGCGAACCTAGGTGCTTGGTGAGCGCAAGTGAAAGATCACTGCCATCGCGGTCGACCACGATCACGTTGGCGTCGTAGGGCTTGTACTCGGTGAGCTGCGACGAGTTCCAGCTCACAGATGCCGCGATGAATACGCCCATCAGCGAAATGAACACCGTATAGATGAGCAGGTAGAACGGGTGCGCCAGCGCCATGCGAAGCGCGGTCTTAAAGGTGCTCATAGCGGCTCCTTCCAAAAATCAGCGTGGCGGCGGCAACAAACACCAGCGTCATGAGGACCAGCGCGCCCGCGCGAACGGCAAAAGGTCCCAAGTCTTCAAAGAAATACAGGCGGTTGAACATGTCGCAGATAAGCTTGACGGGGTTGAGCCAGCACTCAGCCGGGCAGGCGCGGGCGACGTCGTCGGCAAGCGCCATCGCTGGCTCGCCGTAGAGGCCGGCGAACAGGGCGCACGTAGTGGCAAAGCCCGTGAGGATGCCAGACTTGGACGCCTTGCCGCCCTTAACGGGAAGCGTGCCCACAAAGAGTCCCAAGCCCGTGGCGGCAAGCGCGGAAGCGGCGCCGCCCACCAAACACAGCCCCTCGCGCCCGCCAAAGTCGACGCCCACGACCAGACTCACGTAGCCGATCGCGATCGCCATCGAGGCAAAGGAGACCAGCCACGAGCCCACAAAGATACCGGCCAGCGACGCCGTTTTGGAAAGACCGCCCACGCAGCGACGCGCGCCAAGACCCGACAGATTGGGCTGCAGGTCGATGACGCTCAAGGCGGCAAACTCGGCAGACATCATCGCGACCAGGCCAAAGAGCGCGTAATAGTAGATGACCGTGCCGTCGGGTGTGGTGCGTGTCAGGCTTACGCGGCGGGTGCCGCCCTCGAGCGACAGGGCGCGCGCAACCGCCTCGGGGTCGGCGAGCGCCGCCGGGTTGTCCTGGGCAATCTGGGACATGAGCTCGGCATTTTGTGTATACGAGCTTGCCACCGTCTCCAGGATGCTGCGATCGGTGAGCACCGATGATGCGCGCGAGCTGTCGTAGCTCGATAGCAGTGTGAGCTTGGGCGTGTCCGCAGCGTCGACCGTATAGATACCCGCGACCTCACCGGCCTTGAGCGCACGGTTCGCATCGGCTGCGTCGTCGAGCTCGTGGATCTCGAGCAGCTGGTCGTCGCCTTCCTTGGCAAGCGACGTCGCCACATCCTTAAAGGTCGAAGCGTCCCAGACCTTGTCCGCCACGACGGCAACCGGCACCGGGTCGACCGTGCCGTCGGAGCTCAGGTTCGCAAACATAAACATGAACATCGTGGAAAGCGCGATGGGAAAGAGGGCGCCCCAGACCCACGTGCTCGGCCGGCGCAGCAGCGTTTTGACCGTGATGATAATGGTGTTGAACATGGCTGCCCCCTAGTCGCGCAGCTCGCGGCCGGTGATCTCGAGGAACACGTCGTTGAGGGTCGGCGGCTCGCTCCACACGCGGCCGAGCGCCACATCGGCGGCGCGCAGCGTGTCGAGGATGTCGACCAAATTGTGCAGGCTCGCTTCGCAGGTGCAGACGAGCTCGCCGCCGGACAACTCAACCGAAAGCACGTGCTCGAGGGCGCGCAGCCGCTCGACCGTGGCGGTCTCTACGGCGCTGACCTCGACAGTCACGCGCTCGCCCATTTGAATCATGCGTTTGAGCTCGTCATTGGTGCCCTGCGCCAGCACACGTCCGCCGTCCATGATCATGATGCGGCTGCAAATCTGCTCGACTTCCTCCATGTAATGGCTGGTATACACCACCGTGGCGCCCTCGTCGCGCAGGCGGCAGATGCCCTCCAGGATGGCGTTGCGGCTCTGCGGGTCGACCGCCACCGTGGGCTCGTCAAAGAAGATGAGCTCGGGCTTGTGCGCGATACCGCAGGCGATGTTGAGGCGACGCGCCAGGCCGCCCGAGAGCTTGCCGGGGCGAAACTTGGTAAAGTCGCCCAAGCCCACAAAGTCGATCGCCTCGTCCACCAGCGCGCGGCGGCGCTTGCGGTCGTTGACGTAAAGGCTGCAGAAATAGTCGATGTTCTCGCGCACCGTAAGCCCGTCAAACACCGCCACCTGCTGCGGCACCACACCGATGCGGCGCTTGAGGTCGTAGCGGGCGGGCGTCATGGGCTCGCCGAACAGCTCGATGGTGCCTTTGTCGTAGGCGAGCAACTGCAGAATGCAGTTGATGGACGTGGTCTTGCCCGAGCCGTTGGGGCCCAGCAGGCCAAAGATCTCGCCGGGGGCGATGCTCAGGCTAAAGTGGTCGAGCGCGATAAGGTCGTCGTAGCGCTTGACGAGGTTTTCGACGTGGACGATGTCTGTCATGAGGCGGCCCTTCTGTTGATTGCGGCCCGGTACGATTGCATCATCGCAGGAGCGAGCGGCGCGCACCAGTGAGCTTTGTCACGAGTGCGGAGCTTGGCCGTGCGGCCTGCCGACGTCCCCGCTTTGCCGCGTGGGAGGAATGTCACGGTTGCGCAGGCGGTCCCTCCACCACGCGCGGCTTCGCGTACAATACCCGTATGAACAGGCTTTTCGACAAATCGATCGTGCTGGCGTGCTGTATTGCGGCCGCCATGGGTCTTGCTGTGGACGCTCGCCTGGTCGCGGCGTTTTGCCTTGGCGTTATTGCCACCTCGCTGGCCGAGGTCGTACAGGGAAACCGCGCCCGCCGTGTGAGCGAGGCCGCGAGCTACGCCTGCATCATCGCGGCTGTCTTCGTGCCGCCGTTTGTGCCGTTTGCGCCTCTCGCTCTCTATGACATCGCGCGACGCGTTCGCCGTGAACGAATCTGGCCCGCGCTGGCGATTGGCGCCGTGTTTGTCTGCGCGCTTGTCGCGGACCTTCGTGGTGGCGTGCTCACCACCCGAACGCTGCTGTTAACCGCCATCCTTTCGGTTGCCGCCACCTTGCTATCGCTACGCACCGCCCAGTTGGAGCGCGAGCAGCGGCGCATGCGCCGCACCCGCGACGAGCTGCAGGAACGAGCCCTCGCGCTCGAGGCGCGCAACCGCGATCTTGCCGATCGCCAGGACTACGAAGTCGAGCTCGCGACGCTCGCCGAACGCGCCCGCATCGCGCGCGAGATCCACGATAACGTCGGGCACCAGCTCACGCGCGCCTCACTGCAGGCCGAAGCCCTACGCGTGGTCCACGCCGACGAGCCTGGCGTCGCCGCCGATTTCGCCGACGTTAAACGCACGGTTGACGAGGCGCTCCAGCTTGTGCGCACCAGCGTCCACGCGCTCAACGACAACGCCGTCGACCTTTCCGTGCAGCTCGAACGCATTGTCGAAGGCACACGCTCGGACGGCGGCCCGCAGATTGAGCTTGAAGTTATGGCCGAACATGCGCCCGCAAACGTCGCCAACTGCTTTGCAGCGGTCCTGCGCGAAGCGCTCTCCAATACCATGCGCCACGCTTGCGCCCAGACCGTCACCGTACGGTGCATGGAGCATCCGTCGTTTTACCAGCTCATTGTTACCGACGATGGCGTGGGTGAGGTCCAAGCAAGCGGCCGCGGCACCGCGGAGGGCATGGGGCTCGCCTCCATGCGCGAGCGCATCGAGGCGCTTGGCGGCACCTTCACCGCCGGCCCGCGTGCCGGTGCCGGCGGCTGGCGTGTGTTTGCCACCGTTCCCAAACAGCAAGGAGATGAGGGCCGATGAGGCTCATCGTTGTCGACGACGACCGCTTGGTGGTCGATTCGCTCAAGATTATCTTGGGCGCCCAGCCGCAGATCGAAGTGGTGGGCACCGGTGCCAACGGCAACGATGCGGTGGCGCTCTACGCCGAGCACGCACCCGATATTGCGCTGCTCGACATCCAGATGCCGGGACGCGACGGCCTTTCGGCCGCGCGCGAGATCCTTGAGCACGACCCTGCGGCGCGCGTGGTGTTTCTGACGACGTTCTCGGATGACGAGTACATTGTGTCGGCGCTCAAGCTGGGCGCCCGCGGCTACCTGATCAAGACCGATGTCGCTGCCATTCCGCCGGCGTTGGCGCAGGTCATGGACGGCAAACGCGTGCTCGAGGGCAAGGCGATCGAAGATATCAACTTTGATGGGGCGGACGTCGAGGCCGGCGCGACCCGCCGGCCCGCCGCCTTTGCCGGTCTGACCGACCGCGAGCTCGAAGTCGCCGAGCTCATCGCCCGCGGCCTCGACAACAAGGAGATCGCTGCCACCGCCTATATGGGCGAAGGCACCGTGCGCAACCACATCAGCTCAATCCTGGCAAAGATGGGCCTGCGCAACCGCACGCAGATCGCTATCGCCTACCTGCGAGGGTAGTTGCCCGAAGACCGACCGTTCCGGCATAGCAAAATGGCTGCTACCGATTTAAGGCCATTTCAAAACTATGCCGGTTTACGGGGCCAAACTCAGGACCCCCATCCATACCCGCGTTTTCTGCAAAATGACGGCTCGTCTACCTGCGGTTTTATTTTCACGAATATCGGCATGGTTGGAGACTCGTAACTCAGCCCCGTAAACCGGCATAGTTTTGTTCGGGCGGCCCTGGACGAGTGCCTCCGCCAGCCTCGCGGGACCAAAATGATCCGTTTTCCTCCGTCCCCAAGGGATCAGCCGGAACCGCTCGCCACGAAATCGGCCCATCTACTACGTTTGACGCGATACCCATGACCATACCTTCGTTTTGAACAAAACCACAGGCGTTCTACCTGCGGTTTTGTTTTCGCGTTTTTTGGCATGGTTGGGGGTAAGGGGCTAAACGTAGTAGATGGGCCGGTTTCGTGGCGCGCCCCCGGCGCATAAAAGCGCCGCCACGGAGGAGGGAGATGCCTCCGTGGCGGCTGGGGGTAGGAGTAGGTCGGAATTTAGCCCTGCCGGCCGCCCGGGGCCTTTTGGCCCCGGGCGCTGCCAGCGTGCCTAGCGCTTACGGATACCCCAGACCAGGGCTCCGACGCCGGCCGTGGCGATGACAAATGCCATAAGCAGAGCGGCAGCCTGCTGGTCGCCTGTGGCGGGCAGGAAACCCTTGACCGTCTTAACGATGTTCGTCACGGTCTTGGGCGTGCCGGGATCGGGCGTCGGCACGGGCGTCTCGGGCTTCTTGTACGTGTTGTTGAACACGATACCCTCGACGCTCTTGTCGCCCTTGGTAAAGGCAACGTTCGCCTTGAGGTTGCCCTCGCCGTCGTCGACCACGTTAACGGTCGCGGTAAAGACGGACTTGTCATAGGTCATACCGGGCTCGTCGCCCTTGACCTCGCTGATGGTGTAGACGTGCGTGCCGGGCTCGCTGTACTCGAACTTATCGAAGCTGATCTTACCGTCGGCATCGTTGGTAACCGTAGACTCGATGTCCTCGCCAACGAGCTTAAAGCTAAACTCGTCCTTCTTGAGCTCGCGTCCCTCGAGCACCTTAATGGCGCCGATGGAGACCTGCGTGGGCATGGCGTGATACTTGTTGGTAAAGCCAGCCGACTCGGTGGTTCCCTCGAGCTTGTGCGTCGCGGCCAGCGTACCGTCGCCGTTGTCGGAGACGGTGGTCACGACGGTGTAGGTCGTGCCGTCATAGGTGACACCCTTGTACAGGCTAAGCGCGTTCGGGCGAGCCTCGCGCAGCGTGTACGTGTGCGTACCGGGCGCCTCGTAGTGGATCGGGCTCAGCGTAACGTTGCCGTTGGCGTCGTTGGTGCCGCTGGCGACAACCACGCCGTCCTCGAGCAGTTCAAACGTGAACTCGCCGGTTGCAAGGTCACGTCCGGTCAGACGCTTAACCGTCTTGACCTGATCGGTCACGGAAGAGTCGGTGGGCGCCACGACGTAGGTGTTGGTGAACGTGAAGTCCGCACCGTCGTCGCCGTTGCGCACGACACTCAGATGTCCGGCGCCGTCGTCAGTCACGGTGTAGGAAACCTTGCGCGTGGCGTTGGGGTCGTTGGTCACGCCAGGGACGCTACCGGACTCGGTCACCGTATAGGTAAAGGTGTGCGAGCGCGGAGCGGTGGGGGTTGCGGGATCGGACTCGTCGTTGGACTCATCGGTCTCGGCAGCGTCGGCGTCAACCTCGGCCTCACCGGTGTTGGCTTCGGCGTCGCTCGATGCGTCGTCAGAAGCATCGGTCGTCACGCCCAGGGCGTGGTTGAGGTCCTCGAGCGTAAAGTGGATCTTGCCAAAGTCCACGTTACCGGCTGCGTCGTTGGTTACGGTCGTGCGCTCGGGCATCGGGGCACCTGCCTCGTCGGCGGTCACGGTAAAGGTGAACTTACCCGTGATGTCGGCCGGGGTCAGGCCCTCGGCAACCTGGAGCTTCTTAGTACCGGTGAGCGCGGCATCCACGGCGTCGGCGCCGTAGACGTTCTCGAACAAGGGCTCGACGCCGCCGTAGTCGACCGTCGCCGTCAGGGTACCGTCACCGTTGTCGACGACGATAACCTTAAAGCCAAAGCTCCACGTTGTAGCGGAAACGCCATTCGGCAGCCCGAATAAATCTTCGTAGGCCGTGTAGTTAATGGTCCAAGCGAGCTTACCGTCCTTGTCGGTACGATGGGCAAGCCCAGCCGCCTCAAGATTGGCAAGCATCTCGGTGTCGTAGTGCAGCGCATCAAAGCTCACATGCCCGCCGATATTAGGCTTGAGGTTTTCGTAGCCCACAAGCTCGCCCTGATAGGCAATGCCGAACCAGAACTCGCCGTCGGCCATCGGACGACCGGTCAGGGTCTTGGTGGCGACAACCTGAGCAGCGGTACCACCAGGCGTATTGGTCGTAGCGCTGTAGCTGTTGTGGAACGGAACCAGGGCACTCTCGACCTTGTTCTCACCGCTCTTGTGGACCGTCGTATGCGTACCCTCGGGACCGCCGGAGACGGTCGTCGTGGCGGTAAGCGTACCGGCACCGTCATCGGCGACGGCGATCGTCACGGTACGCACGGCGTCGTCGTAGGTGTAACCGGGCTTGTCGTCATTCTTCTCGGCTACGGTGTACGTGAAGGTCTTGCCGGCGTCAGCCTGCGTAAACTTGACCTCATGGCCAGCCAGGATGTCGATCAGGCCGACCGTTGCCTCTGCCGTCGCAGGGGACTTGAAGTTGTTGGCTCCGGGCAGCAGGCCAAGCGCGTTGGCCGAGGCCTCGTCGGCAGGCGTCACGGTAAACGTGAACTGACCCTCGGTCATAGGACGTCCGGAGAGGCTCTTGCTGAGCTTGAGGCCGCCGGCCGCGGTGTAGTTAAGCTCAGTGCGGTACGTGTTGGTGAAGCGTCCGTTTTCCTTCTTGGTGACATTGGCGGTCAGCTTGCCCTCGCCGTCCTCAGTCACGGTCACTTCGGCGGTCGCGACATGCCCGTCATACGCCATGCCGGCCGCGTTACCCGCGTTCTCGCGGATCTCGTACGTGTAGGTTCCGGCAGCCGTGTAGCGGATCTTGCCGAACTTGACGGCAGCGATGCCATCCTTCGCATCGTGCTTGTTCACGGTCACGGTTGCAGGATCGGGCAGCGGGGTGCCCTCGGCGGCGGTGATGGTAAAGCTGAACTCGTCGGAGTCCGTCCAGTCGCGACCGTCGATAGCCTTACTCAGATCAAAGTCGAGCTCTGCGTCGAGCGGGGTCACGCTGTAGGTGTTCTTGAAGGTCGCAGCCGTGGCGTCCTTCAGGACATGCTCAGCCTTGAGCGTGCCATCGCCCTTGTCGGTAATGGTGGTCTCGATGGTGTACTTGGCGTCGCCGTACGTGATGCCCTTGCTGGTGGTTCCGCCGTTGACCTCGCGCAGCGTGTAGGTATGCTTGCCGGCCTCGGTGTACTTCACGGCGTTCATCGTGATGTTGCCTTCGGCATTGTTGGTGCCGGTGGCGACGACCTTGGCGTCCTCGCCCTCGCCCTCGACGAGCTCGAAGGAGAACTCGCCGTCCTTGAGGTCGCGCCCGGTCAGGAACTTGGTCGCGGTGACCTGGTCGGTGACACTGAACTCGCCAGGATTCGGCTTGTAGCTGTTGTTGAACTTCGCCTCGTCGGCTCCATTCAGCTCATGCTTTACCACGAGCTCACCCTTGCCGTTGTCGGTGACGGTCGTCTCGATGGTGTAGGTCTTGCCGTCGTAGGTGATGCCGTTGCCGGCGTCGCCTGGGACCTCGCGCAGCGTGTAGGTGTGCTTGCCGGCAGCGGTGTACTCGATGGGGCTCATCGTGATCTTGCCGCGGGCGTCGTTCTTGCCGGTGGCGACGACATCGTTACCCTCGACGAGCTCGAAGGAGAACTCGCCTTCCTTGAGGTCGCGCCCGGTCAGGAACTTGGTCGCGGTGATCTGGTCGGTGACACTGGAGCTCTTGGGGGCCACCGTGTAGGTATTCTCGAAGATCGCCTCGTCGGCGTTCTGCAGCTTGTGCTCCACGCTAAGGGCGCCGTCGCCGTTGTCCTTGACGATGGTCACGATAGTGTACTCAGAGGTGCTGTAGGTAATGCCGTTTTCGGTGGCGCCGGCCTTGGTCTCGCGCAGCATGTAGGTGTGCTCGCCAGCCGCGGTGTAGGTGACGGAATCCATCACGATCTTGCCGTCGGCATTGTTGGTGCCGGTGGCGACTACGTTATTGCCCTCGACGAGCTCAAAACGGAACTCGCCGGCCTTGAGGTCACGGCCGTCCAAGGACTTGATCGCGGTAATCTGGTCGGTGACGCTGGAGCTCTTGGAGCCAGGCTCGTAGGAGTTGGTAAACTTCGCCTCGTCGGCGCCCTTCAGCTTATGCTCTACGCCGAGCGTGCCGTCGCCGTTGTCCTTGACGACAGTCTCGATGGTGTAGGTCGCGGCATCGTAGGTGATACCACCGACGTTGCCCCTGACCTCGCGCAGCGTGTAGGTGTGCTTGCCGGGCTTGTCGTAAGTGATTTTGTCCATGACAACCGTGCCGTCAGCGGCGTTCTTGCCGGTGGCGACGACCTTGTCGCCCTCGACGAGCTCGAAGGAGAACTCGCCGGCGGCAAGCGCGCGCCCGGTCAGGAACTTGGTCGCCTTGACCTGGTCGGTGACGCTGGACTCAGTGGGGGTCAGATTGTAGGAATTCTTGAACTCGGCAGCCTTGGCATCCTTCAGGACATGCTCGGCCTTGAGCGTGCCGTCGCCCTTATCGGTGATGGTGGTCACGATGGTGTAAGTCTTGCCGTCGTAGGCGATGCCCTTGCTGGTGGTTCCGCCGTTGACTTCGCGCAGTGTGTAGGTATGCGTTCCGGCCTTGTCATACTTGACGGTGCCCATCGTGATGTTACCGCTGGCGTCGTTGGTGCCGGTGGCGACGACCTTGTCGCCCTCGACAAGCTCGAAGGAGAACTCGCCGGCGGCAAGCTTGCGCCCGGTCAGGGACTTGGTCGCGGTGATCTGGTCGGTGACGCTGGAGCTCTTGGGCGTCACGGTGTAGGAGTTCTTGAACTCAATCTTCTTGACGTCCTCGGCGCCCTTCAGCTTATGCGTGGCCACAAGCTGGCCCTTGCCATTGTCGGCGATGGTCGTCACGACGGTATAGACGGTTTTGTCATAGGCGATACCGCCGGCATTGCCCTTGACCTCGCGCAGCGTATAGATGTGCTGACCGATCTCGGTGTACTTGATGGCGCTGAACGCAACGTTGCCGTTGGCATCATTCTTAACGGTTTCGACAACCGACGCGTCCTCGCCCTCACCCTCAACGAGCTCAAAGGAGAACTCATTGTCCTGGAGCTTATGGCCGGTCAGGACCTTGGTAACTGTAATCTGATCGGTGACGCTCGACTCAGCGGGATTGGCGGTATAGGTGTTCTTGAACTCGACCTCGCCCGAGGTCTTCTTCACAGAAGCCTCGAGCTTTCCCTTTGCGTTGGGTGTCACCGTTACGGTGAACTCTGCAACGTTCTTGCTGTAGGCGATGCCGTCGACCGTGGTCCCGGCATGCTTCTCGCTAACCTTGTAGACATACGTGCCCGGCTTGTCATAGGCAATCTCGCCAAAGCTAATGTCCGCATGGCCCTTGGTTGCAAACGCAGTCGTGGACCTGGGCATCGGGGCGTTGTTCTCAGACGTCAGGCCAAACTCAAACTTGTCCTCATCCGTCCAGTCGCGACCCTCGAGCACCTTGGTCAGGCCAAAGTCGGCAGTTGCCAACGTTGTCGGCGTGGTATTGAGCGTAAAGCTAATCTTGCCGTTGTTGCCCAGATAAACATTGACCTTCGTCGCGCCGGAAACAACCTTCGTGTTGTTCCACTGGGGATTGATTACGTCGCGTGCGGTGTCAGTCGGGTTTCCGCCCACACGTTCCTTGGTGGTGTGGAGCTGATTGATAAAGGCGAGGCGCGCAGTACCAGCCTTAATCGACCAGTGGTCGCCATCCTTTACTAAAGCGCCTTCAAAGCTTTCAAGCTCGCTTCCCTTAATCGGAATCGAAACGGAATCATCGTACGGCGCACCCGACGAGTTCTGCGCCATAAACTCATCTTTGTACCAATAGGTCTTAGAGCCCGAAGGCTTTTCCGTTGCTAGCTTGGTGCAAGCTGCGTCCGTATAGACGGGCGTTAGCTTTTGGAAGTAGTAGTAGCTGTTCGCAGCAGCAGGCTCAAAACTCGCGACCGTATCGCCCGCATCGTCGCCGGTCCACTTGTTGGCGTAGAAGCTAACGGTATTGGAATCGGCGTCCTTGTGCTCATTGATGTAATCCTGCAGTCCCGGTACGTTATTGGGAGTAAACAGGTTTTTGCGTGCAATAGCCTTTACACTCGATGCATAAGCAACGCGGATAGGCGAGATGGCATCCGTGGAGTCAACCACGAACGTGCCCGCCGACTCGTCAACGGTAAAGCGGCGCAGCGGAATGAGCGATGCGGGAATCTTGACCGTCACGATGTCGCCGCGCCGAGAGTTTTTCTCGTCCGCGCGATCAACCGTAATTACGAGATGGGCGAGCTCGCCATCAAACGTATAGGTATCGATATTGCCATCGGTCGACTTGGTGGCGGCGCCATAGGTCTTGCCGTTGTACTCGGCACCGGTAAAGCTATCGACCTGCATAAAGGCGCCCAGCTCGTCCTCGAATGTGATGTAGCCGGAACCGTTGGGATTGTTGCCCTCGACCTTGGTCGGGAAACCCTTGCCCGACGTAATGGCACTCGAGATGTCCTTAAAGACCTGATCAAGCTCGGCGGCGTTGGTCGCCGACTTGTAGTAGCTAGCACCGGCAACGGGGTTGCCGAAATTGACATTCCACTTCTCAGTTCCAAAAAAGCCATGGCTTACGGACGATGTGGCATCCGGATAGTTACTCGACACGGCATGCATGAATTTATTCTCGTTGCTCGTGCGGCTGCTTGTTGGATCGTCGCCCGGCTTCGCACCGTTGAAGATACCGATGGTATAAATGGTCGCCCCGCCACTCTTTATGGTCTTGGCGATATTGATGGCATCCTTAGCAACCTCGGCCTCAAAACCATTAGAACTCGTAGGAGAGCCATCGGTGAAGAACACAACGATCTTCTGGGCGTCTTCACGACCAGCAATGCCCTTGGCCAGGTCCATGCCATAGTCGGCACGAGTAGAGCCAGCAGGCTCGATTAAATTAACCGTGTTCTTGAGGCTCTTTGCGCCCCCATCCTTGCAGACCGTGAGGCCCAACATGGTCTGGGAGTAGTTGTAGGTGTTGCCGTCGTCGCGATAGGTATCATTACCAACCTTATCGCTCTTCTTGCCCGCAAACTTTACGATGGAACCTGGTGCTGCTTGCTCGCGTCCTTAACGTTCTTGTTTTGCTCGGCAATGGTGTCGATAAAGTGGTTGGCAGCATTCTTGAGCGCAACGATACGCTTAGGGGACCCTTTACCACCCATAGGATCATCCATTGAGCCAGAGGCATCGAGCACCATCACGATGTCGAGCGGCTTGGAAACCAGCGACGTCGTATCGGATGTCGAAGACATCGCCGAAAGCGTAGTCAAAAAGTCCGATTTCCCGTCATCGATTGCTTGGACCGTCTTATCCGTCCAAATTCGGCCGACGTTTTGCGTCGTGACCTTGCCGCCGTCATAGCCGCCCGCCCAGAACTTCCAATGGTTGCTGGTGTCGTGGTCGACTATCTTTGTCGCTTCCGGTCCGTCCATTCCTGTGCTGGACCTGACGTTGGCCTCGGGCAGCATGGCAAATGCTGCAGCCGGCAATACCAGCACTACGGCCAGTATCACCGCCAAGAGACCCCTCGTGTACTTACTCATCGCGTCTCCCTTCTCGCAGGCTCAGACCTTGCATCAGCCTAAAGTTACGGAATGAGACACAATTTTAGCAGGTGACACACGTTCCAGATTCGGTTTTGGGCGTGAGACAAATGTCTCACCAAAGTTGAGACACGGCGTTTTCGCAGGAAAATAGGTGCGACTCAGAGCCATCGGGCCAAAATGATCCGTTTTCCTCCGTCCCCGGGGGCTCAAGGGCTGTCACCGATATGGCGCCATTTCAAAACTATGCCGGATTACGGGGCTAAGCTCGGAGACCTCATCCATACCCCCTATTTTTGAAAAACAGCAAGCGATCTACCTGCGGTTTTGTTTTTGCGATTTTCGGTATGATCGGAGGTTCGCTATCCAGCCCCGTAAACCGACATAGTTTTGTTCGCGACGGCACAACCGCGCGTTTAAGCGCGGGGCCGGTGGGGCATTTTTGCCCCACCGGCCCCTATCCCAGCTCTATTCCGGCGCTACTCCGGCTTGGTTTCTACCGTGGGGGTCTTGTCCGCTGCGACTGGGGTGCGGGCGGTGTCCATAGTCAGGCAGTGCTTGGGGCAGCTCTCGATGCACTCACCGCACACCACACAGGCATACGGGTCGATCGACCACGTTCCACCCTTGCGATCGACCGCGAGCGCGCCCGCCGGACAGCGACGCGCACACATGCCGCAGCAGATACACACGTCCATGTCGTTGACGATATGCCCGCGCAAGCGCTCGGGTGCCGCGAGCTTCTCCTGCGGATAGCACACCGTTACCGGCTGCTTGACCATAGAGCCCAAGGCCGTCTTGGCAAATGTCAGCAAACTCATGCCGCGCCTACCTTTCCGTGCAGCTAATGCAGGGGTCGATGGTCAGGATAATCATGGGCACGTTGGCAAGGAGTACGCCCTGCAGCGCATGCGTCAGACCCGCCAAGTTCTGCGACGTCGGCGTGCGCACGCGGAAACGGTCCAGGTTCTTGGTGCCGTTGCCGCGCACATAGTAATACGCCTCGCCGCGCGGCTGCTCAATCACAACCTCGCCGCGCGCGCCGTCGGCCGGCGTAAGCTTGGTGCGCCCGCCAATCCCGTCGTGCGGAATCTTGCCCACAAGCTCCTTAATGATGTCCATGGCCTGCGTGACCTCGGCGCAACGCACCTGGCAGCGGGCATAGCAATCGCCATCGGTAGCAACGATGGGCTCAAACGCGGCCAAGTCCGCATAGGCGCCGTCGTCAAACATGCGCACGTCGTAATCCACGCCCGATGCGCGCCCAAACGGACCGACCATCGAAAGCTCCAGCGCGTCTTTCTTGCTAATCACGCCCACGCCATGCAGGCGCTCGCCGCAGCTGTTGTCGTCCAAAAACGTATGCACCAGGGCCTCGTAGTCAGGACGCATGGCATCGAGCGTCTGGACAATGCCCGCCAGCTCGGAGTCCTCGATATCGTGCTTAAGGCCGCCGATCTCGTTAATCGACAGGATCACGCGCCCGCCGCAAGTGCTCTCAAAAATCTTGAGTATCTGCTCGCGCAGGGTCCATGACCGATAGAACAGCGCCTCGAAGCCAAAGGCGTCGGCGAGCAGGCCCAGCCACAGCAGATGCGAGTGAATGCGCGAAAGCTCATGCAGAATGGTGCGGATATACTGCACGCGACCAGGCACCTCGATGCCGAGCATGCGCTCGCAGGCGCTGGCATAGCCGCAGCTATGGCCCACGGCGCAGATGCCGCAGATGCGCTCGGCAATGTAGCCAAACTGATGCATATCGCGCTTTTCGGTGAGCTTCTCGAGTCCGCGGTGCACAAAACCGATCTGCGGAATTGCCTCGATGACGCGGTCGTCCTCGATCACCAGGTCCAGATGAAGCGGCTCGGGCAGTACCGGGTGCTGCGGGCCAAACGGAATAACGGAGCGATGTGCCATGGGCCTTACGCCTCCTTTTTCTGCTTGTCGCGGGCGGCCTTGGCGGCAAGCGCCGCGCGGACCTTGGCTGCTTTCTCGGGATCCATGGCAGCGAGCTTTGCCTCCATCTCGGCAGCCTTGAGCGCGGCCTTCGCAGCAGCCTCATCGTGCTGAGCATCGGAGCCGGCAGCCGCAGCGGGCTGAGCAGCGGCGCCCGCGGCATCGCCGGCGCTCGCAGCGCCCTCCCCTGCAGCAGCCGCAGCAGCGGCGGCCTTTTCGGCAGCGGCCTTGCGCGCCTTGGCTTCGGCGGCGGCACGGACCTTCATGGCCTTCTCGCGCGCGGCCTTCACCTCGGGCGTGATAACGCTCATGGGCTCGGCAGTCGAAACATGGTAGAAAAAGCCCTTAAAGTCGATCTGCATGTCGGTGACGGCAAGCCCGAACAGGTCGTGCGCTTCGTTCTCAAACGGGAACACCGCGGGGTAATACGAGCTGATGGACGGAATCTCCTGGTACCGGTCGATACCCTCGACTACCAGGTTCTCAATCACATAGTTGCCGTCCTGGGCGATCTGCTCCTGGGCAGCACGAACGTTGATGAACGTATAGACCAGGCGATACGAGCCGTCGTCGACGTTGCGCTCGGCGTGCATTTGCACAAAGCGCGCGCCGACGCCCTTGAGCGCCTGGACATGAGACAGGAGCTCGTCAATCCCGACGGTGGTATAGATAGCCTTTTGCATTACTCGGCCTCCTTTGCAGTGGCGGGCGTCCCATCAGGCGCGTCGCCGGCCCCCGCAGCCACAAACCCGTCCTCGCCCAGCTCAACGCCGCCGTCCCAGGTAGCGGCACCGCCCACGGTGAGCGGATCGCCGCCGGCGCGCATCACGGCCTCCTTCTTGTCCAGGATGCCGCATGCCTCCACGATGGCATCGATCACCGTCTCGGGGCGAATGGCGCACCCGGGCGCGTACACGTCCACGGGAATCGCGCGGTCCACGCCGCCGATCACGTTATAGGCATCGCGGAACACGCCGCCCGAACACGCGCAGATACCGCAGGCCACCACGCACTTGGGCTCGAGCATCTGGTTGTAGATCTGGCGCACGACGGGCAGGTTCTGGGCATTGACCGACCCCGTCACCAAAAAGATATCCGCATGCTTGGGGTTGCCGGTGTTGACCACGCCAAAGCGCTCCGCATCGAACAGCGGCGTGAGCGAGGCCAGCACCTCGATATCGCATCCGTTGCAGCTCGAGCCGTCGTAATGAATGACCCACGGCGAGCGCGACATTTTATGATCCATGGATGCCGCCTCCTAAATAAACACGTCGACGAGGATGGGCATAAGGTTGAGCAGGCCAAACACCAGCGCCACGCCCCATCCGAGCCTAAAGCAGCTGCGCCAGGTGCTGCGTGCGAAGGTGTTGTCGATCAGGACCTCGACAAAATACGTCGCGGCCATAACGACCAGGGCTACGACCCAGCTCACCGGGTTGTCCCAAACAAAGAACATGCCCACCCACATCAAAAACAGCACGGTCTCGCACCAGTGCATAAGGGTCATCTTGGCCAGCGTGCCGCCGCTCATCTCGGTGGCGACGCCCTGGACGATCTCCTGATGCGCATGATGCGAGTACGAAAGGTCAAACGGCGACTTGCGCAGCTTGATGGTGAGCACCGCGAGCAGCGCAAGGAAAATGGGCGCGCTGTACACGATGATGGGAGCCGACTGCCCCGTTACGGCGATGGAATCGAAGCTGTCGGTGGCAAGATACAGGCCCACGCTCATCAGCAGAACGGCGGGTTCGTAACTCATAACCTGCAGCAACTCACGATCGGTGCCGACCTGGGCAAACGGGCTTTGCGTCGAGGCGGACGCCAGCACCACAAAGATCGCGGCGAGGGTAACCATAAAGGCGCACAGCAGTGTGTTGGAACCCGACACAAAGATGCCGCCGCCCACCACGGTAAAGATGAGCGCGCACGCCATGTAGGTATCGTCCATGGTGTTTACGCTGGCAGGGGCTTTGCGCAGGAGCTTGGCAACGTCGTAGAAGGGCTGCAGCAGGCGCGGGCCCACGCGGCCCTGCATGCGGGCCGAAAGCTTACGGTCAACGCCGTCGATCAGGCCACCCACAAACGGCGCCAGCAAGGCAAACGCCACGGTGCCAATAAAAATGCCCACGACGCCCGAACCTTCAAAATATTTGCCGCGCAGCACCGAGGGCGCGCTCATGGCAAGTCGCTCGGGCCCAATCCACGCGCAGCACAGCAGCGCAAACAAGATGATGCTGCAGCACACGACGCTACCCGCGGGGCCAATACGCTTCTCGCCAAGGGCGTCCTCCGAGTACCAATTGCGCTTTTCGGCCTTCACCTCGTGCCCCATCGAGCCGCGGAAATGGCGATATTTGTCGGTTCCCACGCCCGAAAGATATACGTTTACATGCGGTTTGTTGCTCACTCGGAATGAAGTCAGCAGCACCACGGCGATAAACGCCACGATAACCACCATCAGGTACATGGCGTCCTTGCCAATAACGTACGGCACGCGGCCAAACACCATGGCCAAGTAAGGCGACACCAGACCGCTCGAGATAACCGGGAACGCCACGCAGCACAGAATCAGCAGCGCGGCGATGGTGTTGAGGGCCATCCATTCGGTCTTATGGACATTGACCTCAACGTTTTGAGCCGTGGGGTCGACGCCCGAAAGCTTGGCAAGCCACTTGCCCCAGAAGAAAAACGTCGCGGCCGAGCCAAAGGCCAGCACCATGATCATGAGCACGTTGCCAGTCTGCGCGAACGCCACCAGGGCGCCCCACTTGGACACGAGCATGCCAAACGGCGCCACGAACATGCCCATGATGCCCAGCATCATCAGGCGCGTCAGGTGCGGCATGCGGCTGAACATGCCGTCCATGTCCTCGATATTGCGGCTGCCGATATGATGCTCGGCCGTGCCCACGCACAGGAACAGCAGCGACTTTGCCACCGTATGGAACAGGATCAGGAAGATGGCCGCCCATACGGCCTCGGGCGCGCCGACACCCAAGCAGGCACTGATGAGGCCCAAGTTGGAAATGGTGGAGTACGCGAGCACGCGTTTGGCGTTGCTCTGCGAGATGGCCATGAGGGCAGCGAGCAAAAACGTGATGGCACCCACACTCGTGACCATAAAGCCGGTCACGGGATAGATGGCATAGAGCGGGCTCAGCTTGACCATCAGGAACACGCCGGCCTTGACCATGGTTGACGAGTGCAGCAGGGCGCTCGTGGGAGTGGGGGCAACCATAGCACCGAGCAGCCAGGTATGGAACGGCATCTGCGCGGCCTTGGTGAGCGCGGCGAGCGACAGCAGAACGACCGGCATCACCAGCAGCGCGGACTGCGCGGTTCCAGCGCCGGAAAGCTCGATCATGCCCGAGATGGTCAGCGGCATGCCGTTAACGTGCAGAAACATAAGGCCCGCCAAAAACGCGATGCCGCCCAGCATGTTGAGGATAATCTGGGTAAAGGCGTTCTTGATGGCCTCGGGCGTGCGCGTGTAGCCAATCATGAGGAACGAGCACACGGTGGTGATTTCCCAACCGCAGAACAGCCACTCCAGGTTGTCGCTCGTCACGATGACGAACATGGCCGAGAGGAACAGAAACATAAGCGCCAGGAACTGCGGGCGACGGTCGGGCGCGGTCTGCCCGCGCAGCGCAGCCTCGTGCTCGTCATGGGCCTGGAAGTCCTTCATGTAGCCCAGGGCATACACGCAGATTAGGCTGCCGACGATACCGACGGCGAGGACCATGATCACACTCATGTAGTCCAGGTAGAGCGGCGTCGCCGTGACGGCTTCGGCCGCGGGCAGCGTCATGGCTGCAAAGGCGAGCGAGCCCACCAGCTGGACTATGCCGAGCACCGTGGTGAGCGCGTTCCTGTATTTGTACGCGTTGTACAGGATGACGGCGCACAGAATTACGTCGATGACGGAGCTGATGATCGAGAGCACATGCGAGGTGCCGGAGGCAACCTCAAAGCTCTGCGGACCCATGCCAAAAAACATGACGGCGACTACAACTGTCACCGCCATAATAATGCCGGAACCTATGAGCCCCACCGCATCGCGGGCGCGGTCGCCGCGCGCGAACAGCATGCCCAGCGCCGGTACCAGCGGAAACAGGGTAAGGAAATACAGTAGCGTCATACCATCACTCCCCCATGCAAAAACGCTGCAATTGTTTAACGTTATAGCTCAATTGATGAGTAGCGGCAGCGGGTTTTCGGTCAACTGGGGAGTTTTAGGCGTACGGAGTAAGGGCACGTCCGCTTTGGAGCAGAGAGACGACGCTCCCCCAATCGCAGCGACAGGCGCGCGGGCCACTGTGCGCGGTTTATTGGCCACTTTGGAGGATGTCCCGATAGGCTCGCGCTAGTCCAAAAGTTGGCGCGGCAAGAAAAATGCGCCCCCGTGGGCGCACCATCCCGTTTGCTATTCCGCCTTTTTAACGCGCGGCTTGCGACCGCGCGGCTTATCGACCAGTGCGGACTCACCGCTCTCGCGGTCCTGACGGCACCAAGCCTTGACCGAAGACTCGCTGGGAATCTTGTGCTTGATCATGGCCTCGCGAACCGTTAAGCCGTTTTCCAAGCGATCCTTAACCACGGCGAGCTTAACTTCGTACGAATAGGTGTGATGATGCGAACCGGCATTGAGAACGGCGTCGGCACCGCCCACGGCATACGCGCGGGCCCACTGACGAGCCGTGGCCTGGGGAATGCCAAGCTCCGCAGCGAGGGCGCGATGACCGACCCCCTCTTGGAGGATCTCGACGGCGCGCTGCCTAACCTCGGGCGCATGCGTGCGAGTCCTAGTTGCTTCCGACATACCTGCCACTTCTTAGCCTTAACCGTTAATCTGCTTTCTTACGTGCAAGTTAGATAGTAGCATTTTACTGTTTGCTCAAAGCAGTTAATTAAAATAGACGCGGCGTTATCTGGGCATTTGGCACCAAATTACGACATTTCTTTATCGATTATTTACGCTGGTAGCTGACTCGCAGCTAATCGTCATTCGCTTGTCAACAAAATTGGCATCTCTTTATGTCCTTTGGTATAGAAGATATAGTTATTAACCCCTCCCCCAATAATTTTGAGTAATCTGCAAGGCAGTAGACGTCCTCACTCCTCATGATTACCGCGCATTGCCATCCACCGGAGCAAAACAAAAGGGCGGGACCTGCTGCGCTTGCAGGCCCCGCACCGATTGACACCCGACGGGACGCAGTCGGGCGAAACGGATCCGTGCTACCGCCCCGCCTGGCCGCGAAGTTAACTACAGCTCGTTGGCCGCGTGATATGCCGTGCGGATGGCGCTGGCAATGTCGGCGGTGCGCTCGCCCGAGCAGTCGCCCACGCAGGTCACGGGCACCGTTACGCCGTCCAGGTCAAACATGTTGGCCTTGGAACCCACGGCCATCACCACGTAATCGCAGGCGATCTTCACCGGCTCCTCGGCGCCGTCTTCGGCGGTACGCACAGCCTCCACGCCCTCGTCGGTAATGGCGGTCAGGCGGGTCTTCACGTGCTGCTCCACGTTGTGCTCTGCAAAGTCGCTCATAATCAACGGCAGAATGGTCTCGGACTCGCCCGCGGCAATCTTGTCGAGCATCTCCACGATCGCCACCTCGCAGCCGTGCTGCAGCAGGTACTCGGCAGTCTCGGTGCCCACCAGGCCACCGCCAATGACGGCGACGCGCCCGCTGAGCTCCACCTTGCCGGCCAGCACGTCCCAGCTCGAGACGACCTTCTCCGAGTCGGCACCCGGAACGGGGATGACCACGTCGTGCGCGCCCACGGCAACAATCGCAGCGTCGGCGGCGTTGAGGTCCTCAGCGGTAGCGACATGGTTGAGCTCAACCTTCACGCCCAGGCCAGGCAGAATCTTCTCGTAGTACTCGACCGAGCGCATAATCTCGTCCTTGCGCGGAGGCGCGGCCGCCAGCACAATCTGGCCGCCCAGATGATCGCTCGCCTCGTAGACGGTCACGTCGTAGCCGCGCTTGGCCGCCACGCGCGCGGCCTCCAGGCCGGCGATGCCGCCGCCCACCACGGCGATCTTCTTGTCGCCCTGGCCCGGCTTGATGGCGATGGTCGCCTCGTCGCCGTTCTCGGCATTGAGCACGCACGAAATGTACTTGCGGTTTTGAATCGCATCGACGCAACCCTTGTTGCAGTTGAGGCACTCGCGGATGGGCTCACCCGTGGCGGCCTTCAGCGCAATGTCGGGGTCGCACATGAGCGAGCGGCCATAGGCGATGATGTCGGCGGCGCCGTCTTCCAGAATCTTCTCGCCGGCCTCGACCGAAACCACGCGGCCCACGGTTGCCACCGGCACGGAGACCAGGGCCTTGACGCGCTCGGCCACGGGCAGCGTCCAGTTGTAGGGCATGGCGCCCATGGGCGGAATGGTGTCGCCCATGTTGCCGGTGTGGTTGGCCTGTGCGACCTGGATCATATCGATGCCCGCGCCCTCGAGCAGCTTGGCGAACTCGCAGGCCTCGTCGGGCTGCAGGCCGCCCTTGCCGCGCGGCGTGCCGTCGGGGTTCTCCATGATCACGGGGAGCTTGTACTCCACCATCAGCTGCGGCGCGGCCTCGTTAATGGCAGCGACGACCTCCAGCGCATAGCGAACGCGGTTCTCGAACGAGCCACCGTACTCGTCGGTGCGCTGGTTGAGGATGGCCGAGCACAGCGAACCCACCAGGCGGTCGCCGTGGACCTCGATGGCGTCGATGCCGGCCTGCTGAGCGCGAGCGGCCGAGGCGGCGATAGCCTCCTTGATCTGGGTGAGCTGCTCTACGCTCGCCTCGTTCACAAAGTGCTGCATGTCGTGGTGCAGCTTGGCGTATGCCTGCTTGCTGATCTCGTTGGACTCGGCCATCTTGGCGGCAAAGGTCTCCTCGTCGCCGGCGGCCTTGGCCTCCTGCGCGGCCTTGGCGGCAGCCATGGATCCCATGACCATACGGCCGACACCGGGCACGTCGTACTCGGGGTGGAACAGCTGCAGCGCGACCTTGGCACCGTGCTTGTGGACGGCGTCGGCCAGCGCCTTAAATGTGGGGATCTGGGCGTCGGTCGCCAGCTTGGGCGTGGGGCTTGCGGTCATAACGGGAGCAACGTCGCCGATGACGATGTAACTCACGCCGCCACGGGCCAGGCGCTCGTAAAAAGCCAAGCTGCGCTCGCCGATGGAACCGTCGCGCTCCTCGTAGCCGGTGGTCAGCGGCGGGAACATAATGCGGTTCTTGAGCTCAAGGGGGCCAACCGTAATGGGCTGGAGCAGCTTGGATGCAGGTGCGGTCATGGATATTCCTCTCTTGTAGGCGCGGCGGCGATGATGCCGCGTAGTTGTCTAGAGGATATGGCATGGGAGTGCGGCAGCGCAACGGAAATCGGCGGATAGCAGGCGACGGCAGGTGGATGGGGCGGGGCGGGGCGTCGGTTTGTCTCAATCTGTAACAGTTACTCGGCAAAAACCGGGTCTTACTGTTACAGATAAAGATATTCATCTCGTCCCATCCTCAACAATCTAGATCTGTAACATCTAGACCCACTTTTTACCCCTACCTGTTACAGATTGAGACAATCCAATCTAGCCTGCCGAAAGATCTCGATCTGTAACAGTTACTCAGCAAAATGAACCCCAGATGTTACAGATCGAGACAAACGGGGCCCGCCTGCTAGAAAATCTCAATCTGTAACAACAACTCGGCAAAATCCGTCCCTCGTGTTACAGATTTAGACAAACGAAGACCGTCCTGCCGAAACATCTCGATCTGTAACACTTGGCCGCCCAAATCGGGTCTAGATGTTACAGATCGAGATTTTGTTTGAGAGGCCGAGAATTGGACCGAAAACACGGTCCCGGAATAACAAAAAAGCTCGCCGGCTAGGCCGACGAGCTGCAAGTTCTTGGTCGCGGGGGCAGGATTTGAACCTACGACCTCCGGGTTATGAGCCCGGCGAGCTACCAGACTGCTCCACCCCGCAATGTCTGGGCGCCTCATGTGCGCAAAAAAGAATATTACGTGGGAGTTCGGTAAACGGCAAGGAAAATCTCGTAGAGCATAATTCCTTCATATTTAAACCCCTCAGTCCATATCAGCGTAAACGAATCGCAGCCGAGCGCCGTCGGCGGCGCGTATACAATGGTGCGCGTCCTTTTACGCCGACACCTGGAGTAGACATGCTGCTCGCTATCGATATGGGAAACACGCAGACGGCCATGGGTCTGTTTGACGGAGACGAGCTGGTGCAGTCGTGGCGCATGCCCACCGACCGCTCCTATACCGCCGACGAGATCCATGTGCGCCTGATGGGCTTCTTTAAGATGTACGACCTCTCGCTCGGCGCGGTCGACGCGATCGCCTTTGCCGGCGTGGTGCCGCAGCTCTCGCGCGAGTGGCACGCCGTGGCCGACCGCATCGCGGCAGACGCCATCGTCATTGGGCCGCAGACGGCGGCCGTGACCAAGCTGCGGACGGCGTGCCCCCAGGCCGTTGGTGCCGACCGCATCGCCAACGCCGTCGCTGCCGAGACCTTCTACGGCGCCCCGGCAATCGTGGTGGACTTTGGCACCGCAACCAATATCGACGTCATCGACGAGGACGGCTATTACATTGGCGGAGCGATTGCGCCGGGCATCCGCATTTCGATGGACGCGCTCGCCGCCCGAGCCGCCAAGCTCGCCAGCGTTCCGCTCGAGGCGCCCGAGCACGCCATCGGCCGTGATACCGAAGAGTGCATCAAGGTCGGCGCCGTAACGGGCGCCGCCGCCATGGCCGAGGGCCTGGTCGCGCGCATGAAGCGCGAGCTGGGGCGCGAGGACGCCACCGTTATCGCCACGGGCGGCCTCGCCAGCATCGTCGCCGATTCGACCGACGCCTTCGACATAGTCGACGGCCAACTCACCATTAAAGGCATCTGCGAAATCTACCGCCGCATGCAGAAACTGGGGTAGGACGGGGACCTAAGTCGAGCACGCCCGATGCCACAGTCCCCGCAAACGTTCGCCAAGCCTATTCCTCAAAACTGAATAATTTTCAATTTTGAGGAATAGAGACTCCTCGAACACGCCCAGCACAGCGATATCGTGTATGTTTCCTATTCCTCAAAAACGAAAATTTTTCAGTTTTGAGGAATAAAGCGCTGGCAACCCATTCCCCAGACAAGCGAAAACCCTCCCCGGTGCAAGCCGAGGAGGGCTCCGTTGCCATCGTTATCTTTGGGCGCGAGCGCCCCGCGCTACAGACCGCGAATGCGCACGGCCTCGGGCGGAAACTCTTGCTCGCCGGCATCGGTCTTAATGGTCGCGCGACCCCAGATGTCCAGGCCCGCAAACACGCCGACCGCGAGCGGCAGGCCGTTGGGCGACACCGCCGCGACCTGACGACCCAGCAGCGGCACCATATCGAAGTACTCACCCAGCACCGGGGCCAGCGGGCCGGCAGCGCCCTGTGGCGTGTTGGCGGCAACCGCCCAGACGCCAATGCGAGCGAGCACCGCCGCGGCCAGCACCTCGACCAGCACCTCGTCGGCCATATCCACGCCGAGCTCGCCTAGCGCCGCACGCTCAACATCAACCGTCACCGCGGCAAACATGCCCGCGGCACCGGCACCACCGTTGACGGCGACGCACGCGAGCGATGTCTCAAACGCAGGCGCGCCGCACACGATGTCACTCGGCCACTGGATGCCCACCTTGCCGGCAAGCCCCAGGCCCGGCGTTGCGGCCGTGCCCGCGAGCGCGTCCATCATGCCCATTGCGGCCACAAACGGCAGGCCGTGGAAGGCGTGCATGTTCACATCGGGGCGCACGACCAGCGAAAACGTCAACGACGCCTCGCCCGCGCTCCAAGCACACCAGCCCGCGGACACACCTTCGCGACCCGCGTCGCGCGCCGCGTCGAGCTCGGTACCGGCGGCAACAGCATTCATCTCGATCATCTACATACGCCCCAATTCGCCCACGATATGGCCCACGCGATCCTCGGGCTCCTTGACCTCGACGCCGTTGTAGCGGAAGAACCGCGCCGGATCGTGCATCAGGTCCTCGAGCGGCACCAGCACAAAGTCGCGCTCGCCAATCAGCGGATGCGGCAGGCGCAGCTTTTTGCCACCGTGGGTCTCGCCGTCCATCCACAGCAGGTCCAAGTCGATGGTGCGCGGGCCGTTTGCCTTGGCCTTTTTGGAGCGGTCGCGGCCCAGCTCGGCCTCGATCTTCATGAGCTCGTCAAGCAGCACCAGCGGAGCCAGCTCGGTCTTGATCTCGATGACGGCGTTGGCAAATGCGTCCTGGCGCGTCTCGTAGGCCGGCTCGCTCTCGTAGATGCGCGAGCAGTTGGACACGCAGGTGAGCGGGATCTCGGCAATCATGTCGCGCGCAGCGCGGATGTTGTCGCAGCGATGCCCCAGGTTGGAACCCACGGCCACAAACGCGCGGCGCGGCTGCGGCTTGGCAACGGCCCAGTAACCGTTCAGGAACTGCGCAAAGCCCGCAACGTCATGCACGCGCACGATGTTGGCGCCGGCCTGGATGGCGCCCAGGCACACACCAAACGTGGCGGCATCGCGCGCGGCGGCATCGGTCACGCCCGAGACGGCGCCCACAAAGCGCTTGCGCGACACGGCGCACATGAGCGGATAGCCCAGCGACGCCATCTTGGCGGTCTCGCGCTGGATGACGATGTCTTCGTTGGCCGTCTTGCCAAAGCCCGGGCCGGGATCGATGCAGATACGGTCGCGCGACACGCCGGCATGGATAAGCGTGCGGGCCTGGTCGGACAGAAAGCCCATGACGCGGCGCATGATGGGCGCAGAATCGGGCAGGGTAAAGCGGCGGAGCTGCGAGGTGGGCACATAGGCTTCCTCACGGCGGGCGCTGCGGCGCATCATAGCGGCCAGGTGGTCGCTGGGCTCTGGCGCGGCTTCGGTAGCCGCGGGCACGGCCTCGGGCTCTGCAGTCTCGGCGGCAGGAGCGGTCTGCTCGGCAGCCGGCGTCTCTGGCTCGGACTCGGGCGCGGGCTCCGGTTCGCCAAACGGCAGCGAGGGCTGTACCACACCGCCCGGAAGCTTGGCCTCAACCTTGGGCTCGCCCAGCAACTTGCCGCGACGGCGACGGGCCGGCTTCTCGGCCTCGCGCGCAGCCTCGGCGGCCGCTTCGCGCGCCTTCTCGGCAACAAACGCCGCAGCCGAGGTATCGAGCTGCACCGTCGCGTGCGTGCGGGCGGGTGCGGCGACCTCGCCGGCGTGCATTACGATGGCGCCGCAGGTGCTCGTCTTAACGAACTCAACCATCTTGGGATCGGTGAAGCCCGTCACGTCGTTGACAATCGAAGCACCGCAGCGCACAGCCGCCTTGGCAACCGCCACATGACGCGTATCGATCGAGACGATGGCGCCCTCTTTGGCAAGCGCGCGCACGACGGGCAGCACGCGACGCGCCTCCTCGTCGGGGTTGACCGGGGTAAAGCCGGGGCGCGTGGACTCGCCGCCCACGTCGATGATGTCGGCGCCGGCATCGAGCATCGCCAGGCCGTACTCGATGGCGGCATCCTGGTCGAAGTGCTCACCGCCGTCGCTAAACGAATCGGGCGTCACGTTGAGGACGCCCATGATGCGCGGACGGTCAAAGCTGAGCTCGTACTTTCCGCACCGCCATGTCTTGCTGTCGTTCGCCATGAACATCCTCCTAAAATGCCCACGCCGCCGCGCTCGGGCGCTGGCGGCGGGGTCGCTTTGCAATCAGTCTTTCTATTGTATCCGCGCGCGCGGGCTAGAACGCAAACGCGGCCGCGATGTCGCAAGAAATCAGCAGGTCGGCATTTGCATCCTGATCGGTGGGCGCCAAATTGCAAATGGCCAGCGTATCGCCAGTAAAGTAACGCGTGAGGCCCGCCGCCGGATACACTACGAGCGAGGTTCCGCCCACGACGAGGGCGTCGGCTGCAGCGATGGCAGCAATGGCGCCGGTAAGCACACGCTCATCGAGCGGTTCTTCGTAGAGGACCACATCGGGTTTGATGCGACCGCCGCACGCGGGGCACACGGGCACGCCCGCGGCGTCCTCGTGCTCGCGCGAGCAAATCCACTCGGCGCTGTAGACCGCGCCGCACGTCTGGCAGATATTGCGGTGGACCGAGCCATGCAGCTCAAACACGCGCCGTGAACCAGCCGCCTGATGCAAGCCGTCGATGTTTTGCGTCACCACGGCATCGAGCTTGCCGGCGCGCTCCAGCTCCGCCAGCTTGGTGTGGCAGTGGTTGGGCTTGGCGTTAAGGGCGATCATCTTGGTCCGGTAGAAGTCAAAAAACTCCGCCGGATGCGCCTCATAGAAGCTGTGCGAGAGCATAGTCTCGGGCGGATAGGAAAACCGCTGGTGATACAGACCGTCCACGCTGCGGAAATCGGGAATGCCGCTTGCCGTGGAAACGCCCGCGCCGCCAAAGAAGACCACGTGGCTATGGGTTTCGAACAGCTCCGCCAGCGCGGCGGAGGCCTGTTTGGGGTCCGATATTGCCTGCGTCATATATGTCCTCCGTCCGTGTCTTAGGGACGGCGGCGTTTGCACCATCACTCGCGGACTCCGCCCCGCCCCTGTTGCGCTAATCTTAAGCCTGCCAACCCCGTCGAAAGGACACCATGCCCCAGACTTACACTTTCGCCTCGTGGAACGTCAACGGCCTGCGCGCCGTGCTCAAAAAGGACCCGAGCTTTATTCAGATCGCGCAAGAACTCGACGTCGATATCCTGGCGCTGCAGGAGACCAAGCTGCAGGAGGGCCAGGTCGATATCGACCTGCCCGGCTATCACCAAACCTGGAGCTACGCCGAGCGCAAGGGCTACTCGGGCACCGCGGTCTTTAGCCGCCAGGAACCGCTGCGCGTACTGCGCGCCGATGCACTGCTGCCCTACGCCGGCGAGGGTGAGGCTGCCGAGCTCGTCGCCCAAGCCGCAACCGAGGGCCGCGTCTGCGCGCTCGAGTTCGACAAGTTTTGGTTTGTGGACGTCTACACGCCCAACGCCCAAAACGAACTCGCCCGCATCGACGTGCGCATGGCCTGGGACGATGCCTACCGCGGCTTTTTGAACGCGCTTGAGCGCGAAACCGGCAAGCCCGTCGTAACCTGCGGCGACTTTAACGTGGCGCACGAGGAAATCGACCTTAAGAACCCCAAGTCCAACCGCGGCAACGCCGGCTTTTCGGACGAGGAGCGCGGCAAGTTTACCGAGCTGCTCGACGCCGGTTTTACCGACACCTGGCGCGCGGCAAACCCCGACGTCGAGGGCGTCTACAGCTGGTGGAGCTACCGCTTTAATGCCCGCAAGAACAACGCAGGCTGGCGCATCGACTACTTCCTGGTAAGCGACGCAATCGCCGGCAACGTACGCGGCACCGGCATCCGCGGCGACATCTTCGGCAGCGACCACTGCCCCGTCACCCTCGCCCTGGAGCTCTAACCCCCATGATCCCCCGGGGACGGAGGAAAAGGGGTCATTTTCACCTCGCGAGGGCATCCACGTGGCCCACTTGCCACGAAACTGGCCCATCTACTACGTTTAAGCCACCACCCTCAACCACAGCGAACAACGCAAAAAGAAAACCGCAGGTAGAAAGCCTGCGGTTTTTCATAAAACGCGGTCATGGTCGGGGGTATCAAGCTAAACGTAGTAGATGGGCTGGTTTCGTGGCGGGCATCCCCAGCGACCGCTTAGGGACGCGGAAACGGATCCTTTCGGCCCTCTGAGATCAGTGGCGACAGCAATATATGCCGGCCATATCAAAACTATGCCGGTTTACGGGGCAGAATCGCGAACCCCCAACCATACGCAATTCCGAAATAACAAAGCCGCAGGTAGACGGCTCGTCTATTATCGAAAAATGTCGGTATGGTCGGTCTGCGTCAATCCAGCCCCGTAAACCGGCATAGTTTTGATATGACACCAAGGCAGTATTGATTCTCGCCCCGGCGCAACCACCACTACAGCCCGTACTTCACGACGACGCGGTTGATGCGGCGACACCAGGGCTTGTACAGAGCGGCCAAAAACACGCAGGTCGCGAGGCTATGCATGATGTCGAACGGCACCGCCGTAGCAAGACGCGCTACGGCGCCTGCCCAGGTGAGCGGCTGCACAAAACCGATGATGTCATACGCGTTGATCACGACGCCATACAGCAAGCCCGAGGCAAAGCCATACGCCAACAGAGCCGGCATTCGCACGGTTCCATCGGCGCGGTCAAACGTGCCCGCATGCGCCAGTGCGCCACCGATATAGCCCACCAGACCCCAGGCATACATCTGCCACGGCGTCCACATGCCCTGTCCAAAAAAGAAATTACTGGTCAGCGCTGCCAACGCGCCGACCATAAAACCATTGCGACGGCCAAGTGTCGCACCCGCGATAATGGCGATGGCGCTCACGGGCTTAAAATCGGGAATGGGCCCAAACAGGATGCGGCCCGCCGCGGCCAGCGCCGCCAGCACCAGCGTGGGCATGATCTGGCGCAGGCCCGGGCGCGAGGTCTCGTAGCCCGCAAAGAACAGTGCGAGCACGAGCGCCACTACAACCAGCATGGCAAGCGCCGCCTGCTCAATGCCCACCAGTAACGCTGCAGTCATCACTGCCGGCACCGCCAGGAGCAGCGGAATCTCCATTTTTGTGAGTAGGCGCGAGGCGCGATAATCCGTCATCCCATCACGCCCTGTAGAACACGTTGTCGGCAAAGAAATCTGCAGGAGGCTCCATGCAGGCGATCTCGCCGTCGAACATCATGGCGACGTCATCGGACACCTGCTCGGCAAAGTCTAAGTCGTGCGTGGCAATGACGACGGTGCCGCCGGCCTGCGCATGCTCGCGCAGGGCTCGGGCGATAATACAGCGACTTGTCAGATCAAGGCCCTTGGTGGGCTCATCAAGCAGCAGCAACTCCGGACCAATCAACAGCAGCTTTGCCAACGCAAGCAGCTGGCGCTGACCGCCCGAAAGATCGTACGGGTGACGCGCCTCCAAGCCCGCCAGGCCCAGGCACGCTGTCTGCTCCTGTACTGCGGCCTCGTCGTATCCGCAGGTCGAAGCCCATTCCATAAGCTCGTCGCGCACCGTTTCGGCAACCAGCAATACCTTGGGATTCTGTGGCAGCAGCGCCGCCGAAGCCGTCCCACGCACCATGCGGCCACGCTGCAGCTTAGCCGTCTTGGCCAGCACCGAGAGCATCGTCGACTTGCCACAGCCGTTTCCGCCCACGACCGCATGAACCGCGCCGGCTGAAAACGCCACATCGAGCCCGCGCAGCACCCAACCGCCCGCGCGATCGTAGCGAAACCAGCCTTCCGACAGGGTGGTAGCCGATCCGCCGTGCATTTTTTGGAGTATTCTGCTTCCATGCGTGCGTGGGAAGGCTTCCGAGCCGTTCTCGAGCGACGTTTGCGCCACAAATTCGGACGATTTGTCCAATTCCGATCTTTTTTTCGCGCTCGATACGTCCCCGGTCGGCTCCAGAGAGCCCAAATTGTCCTCACGCCTGCTGAATACTCCGTTTTTTGCACATCGGATGGCACCCCACCCCAACATGTCATCGGAAAACAGCGATTCTCGGCGTCCCAAAGAAGCCATATCCGCCACCTCGCGCACGCGACCGCCCTCAATCCGGTACGCACGCGTCGCATACTCGAGCATCGGCCGCGGTTGATGCGTAGCCACAACAACCGTGCAGCCCAGCTCACGGTTCACGCGAAACAGCGCGTGCAGAAAATTCTTCTCGGCAACGGGATCGAGCTGAGACGTGGGCTCGTCGAGTAGCAGCACACGCGGACGCAGCGCCAGGACGGCGGCAAGCGACAGCAACTGCTTGCGACCGCCCGAAAGCGTATCGGTATCGCGATGAAGCCAGTCCTCCAGACCAAAGAAATAGCTGGTCTCGGCAACACGGCGACGCATCTCGTCGCGCGACACACCCAGATTCTCCAGGCCAAACGCCATCTCATGCCACACGGTCTCGCACACAATCTGGTTCTCGGGATCCTGGAACACGTAGCCCACGCGCTCCGCAGACGCGCGCACGTCCATGTCGGCAACGTTCTCGCCCAGCACGCGCGCATCGCCAGTGCGCTCGCCCGCCGGAGCGATCTCGGGCTTGAGCAGCGACAGCAGCGTCGACTTACCCGATCCGGTACCGCCAACAAGCAGCGCAAATGCACCTTGGGGAACAGACCAGTCGAGCCCCTCGAGCACCGCAGCATCGGCCCCGGGGTAGGCAAAGCTCAGGCTCCGCACCTCAATCGCCGGCATATCCGGGCCGCACGCCGCGCCCGACACCGGGCCCCTATCCAACCGAGCCATCAGCCGAACCTCTTCTCATCGATCGCATGCAACACGCAGGGCAGCACCATCCAGGCAGCGTACACGACATAGCCCAGCCACGGCGCGGGCACCGAAAGCTGCGGGTAAAACGAATACTGCGTTGTCGCGGTCCATGCCACTGCCACCGCGGCGGCACCAAACAGCGCGAGCTCGACCAGCGCGGCAACGTCGCTGCGTCCCAGTCGATACCGCGCGTACGTCGTACGGCGCGACGCAGCACCCCACCCGCGCGAGCGCATGGCATCCGCGCGCTCAAGCGAATCTTCCATGCCCCAGCCCATCAGCACGCTCGACGCCCGCAGGCGCGATCGCACGGGATCGGCGGGCGCACGCCCCGGCACATCGATCGCGTCCTGCACCGCCAGCACCGTGCGGCCGCGGCGCAAAAACTGCGGGATAAGCCGCATACACATCGAGATCATGAGCGCGAGCACCGGCGCGGCGTTGCCCAACAGTGCGAGCACCTTGTCGTATTCGAGCATCGACGCCGCCGCCTCAAACCACAGCACGCTCGCCACAAACAGCCCGCCCATGCACAGGCCGTAAACCATGCTCTCCAGATACACCGCGCGCATGCCAATACGAAACAGCTCCGTCGAGCCCGAGGCGCTAAACAGCGGATTGAGCACCGCGATGATCAAAATCACTGGCAGCTGCCAGCGAAGCGCCCCCAACGTGCGCGCAGCACCGCGCGTCGCAAACCCGTACGCCAACCCACCCGCAAGCGACAGCGCGATCAACACCGGTTGCATCGAGAACATGGTGAGCCCCAACGTCAGCACCATGTAGAGCGCCGGAACTGCCGGATGCGACATCGAAAATGCCCCCACGGGCTCGGCGCCCGAACCCTCTCGTATGTTGTCCATAGGCATCCCCGCCCTCCCGCCAAATCACCGACGCCGAAGCACTGCCGGCACCGCCCGCAAGCAGCGCAAACACCACACCAGCGGCCCAAACCTCAGCTGTCGCGCATCAATCGTTACGCGCTCATCATATGCCTGCGGTATCATATTGCCACGTGTATCGTTTCCAAACACACGTCTCTATAACGTAACAGGAGATCACATGGACGCAACCGCAATTATCCTCGCCGCCGGCGAGGGCACCCGCATGAAGTCGAACCACTGCAAGGTTTCGCACAAGATCCTGGGCAAGCCCATGGTCCAGTGGATCGTCGACGCCACCATCAAGGCCGGCTGCAGCCGCGTCGTGGTCGTCATCGGCAGCCACGCCGACGAGATGCGCGCCCTCATCGATGGCGCCTATGCCAACAGCGCCACCAAGGTCGAGTGCGTCGAGCAGACCGAGCGCCTGGGCACCGGCCACGCCGTCAAGGTCGCGCTCGAGGCCTGCGGCATCACGCAAGGCCCCGTCGTCGTGCTCAACGGCGACCTGCCGCTCATCACCGCCGACACCGTCGCCAAGTTCGCGCAGACCGTCGCCACCGGCGAGCTCGCCTGCACCGTCATGACCATGACCCCGCCCGATCCCTTTGGCTACGGCCGCATCAAGCTGGGCGTCGATGGTCAGATCGAGCGCATCATCGAGCAGAAGGACTGCACGCCCGAGCAGGCCGCCACGCTGCTGGAGTGCAACGCCGGCTGCTACGCCTTCGACGGCGCGCAGCTTGCCGCCCACATCAACGAGATCGGCAACGACAACGCACAGTCCGAGTACTACCTGCCCGACATGCTCGAAATCCTCAAGGGTCACGGCCAGGCAGTCTCCATCTTCCACTGCGACGACTACCGCGACGGCCTGGGCGTCAACAGCCGCATCCAGCTCGCGCAGCTCACCGCCATCGCGCGCGACCGCATCAACGAGCACTGGATGGCCGAGGGCGTTACCTTCATCGACCCCACGCAGGCCTGGATCGGCCCCGACGCTACCATCGGCCGCGACACCGTCGTGTGGCCGCAGACGCATCTGATCGGCCACGTCACCGTGGGCGAGGAGTGCCAGCTCGGCCCCAACAGCCGCCTCACCGACACCACCGTCGGCAGTGGCTGCATCATCGATGAGACCATCGCCATCGAAGCCGTCATCGAGAACGGCGTCGACTGCGGCCCGCGCGCCTACCTGCGCCCGGGCACCCACATGCTCGACGGATCCAAGGCCGGCACGCACGTGGAAATCAAGAAGTCCACGATCGGCGAGGGTTCCAAGGTGCCCCACCTGTCCTACATCGGCGACACCACCATGGGCTCCGGCGTCAACGTGGGCGCGGGCTCCATCACCTGCAACTACGACGGCGTCCACAAGCACAAGACCGTCATCGGCAAAGATGCCTTCATCGGTTCCGACACCATGATGGTCGCGCCCGCCCAGATTGGCGACGGCGCACTCGTGGCCGCCGGCTCCGTCATCACCGAGCCGGTCCCGGCCGACGCACTCGGTCTGGGCCGCGCCCGTCAGGTAAATATTGAGGGCTGGGCCGCCGATTATCGCCGCCGTCTGCACGAGGACGACGAGGCATAACGTTTCGCCAAGCACAAAAGGAGCTGTTCCATGGGGACGGCTCCTTTTTCTATCGTGACCTGCGCGACCGGATGAGTGGTCGGTTCGTGTCCGTTGACGGTAAAGACGTTATCAAGACCCGATTAACCCCGCCGCACGGTTACAATGCAAAAAGGCATCTATATGGCATTCGATATATAAAGGAGAAGGGTAATGCCGATTAATGATCCCGAGAAGTCGGAGAATATGCGCAAGTCCATCCGCGTGTATTCCGGTTCCTCCAACCGTCCCCTCGCTCAGAAGATCGCTGAGTACCTTGGGGTCGAGCTTTCGGGCCTTACGCTAAAGCAGTTCGCCAACGGTGAGATTTACGCCCGCTACGACGAGACCGTCCGCGGCGCCGACGTCTTCCTGATTCAGTCCGTGGCCGGCGGCAACGTCAACGACATGCTCATGGAGCTGCTCATCGCCACTGACGCTGCCAAGCGCGCATCCGCCCGCTCCATCACCGCCGTTATCACCCACTACGGCTATGCCCGCCAGGACCGCAAGGCCGGCCCGCGCGAGCCCATCACCGCCCGCCTCGTCGCCAACCTGCTCGAGCGCGCCGGCGTCGACCGCATCATCACCCTCGACCTGCACCAGGGTCAGATCCAGGGCTTCTTTGATATCCCGGTCAACCACCTGTCCGCACTGCCGCTGTTTGGCCAGTACTACAACGACATGCACTTCGACACCGACAACCTGGTTGTCGTCTCCCCCGACGTGGGTCGTGCCAAGGCCGCCAAGAAGCTGTCCGACATGCTCGGCTGCGACCTGGCCATCGCCCACAAGGGCCGTCCGCGCCACAACGCCGCCGAGGTCATGGGCATCATCGGCGACATCAAGGGCAAGACCTGCATCATCAACGACGACATGATCGACACCGCGGGCACCCTGTGCGCCAACGTCAAGGAACTCAAGGAGCTGGGCGCCGGCGACATCTACGTGTGCGCCACCCACGGCATCTTCTCCGGCGAGGCCGTCCAGCGCCTGAACGACGCCCCCATCGTGGAGTGTGTGGTCACCGACGCCATTCCGGTTGAGGAGACGGGCAAGATCAAGACCATCTCCGTTGCCGGCGAGTTTGCCGAGACCATCTCCGCCGTGTACTACGAGCGCTCCGTCTCCTGCCTCGTGGGCGGCGACTTCGCGATGTAAGTCTCTACACCGCACTACGCTAGAACGGGCGCCCCTGAGGGCGCCCGCTTCTTTCACGCGCAACTGCCCCAGAGTGCGCACCTCAATGGGAC
>JAXIYS010000068.1:0-30218 GCA_036304385.1 Collinsella sp.
ATGCTGCTCTCCGACGACACCGAGTGCTTCGCCTTCCTGGCCGGCCACGAGTCCTTCGCTGCCGCTGAGGGTGCTATCGGCCTGGCTCTGAACGCCAACAAGGCTCGTAAGAAGCCGCTGCGCGTCATCCTCAACGGTCTGGGCAAGGACGCTGCTCAGATCATCGCCCGCATCAACGGCTTCACCTACGTGAAGACCCAGTTCGACTACTTCACGGGCGAGCTCAAGGTCGTCGAGACCATCCCCTACTCCGATGGTCCCCGCGCCGCCGTCAACTGCTACGGCGCCGACGACGTCCGCGAGGGCGTTGCCATCATGTGGCACGAGAACGTCGACATCTCGATCACCGGCAACTCCACCAACCCGACGCGCTTCCAGCACCCCGTCGCTGGCACCTACAAGAAGGAGCGCCTCGAGGCTGGCAAGAAGTACTTCTCCGTCGCTTCTGGTGGCGGCACTGGTCGTACCCTGCACCCGGACAACATGGGCGCCGGCCCTGCCTCTTACGGCATGACCGACACCATGGGCCGTATGCACTCCGACGCCCAGTTCGCCGGTTCTTCCTCCGTGCCTGCGCACGTCGACATGATGGGTCTCATCGGCATGGGCAACAACCCCATGGTCGGTGCCACCGTCGCCTGCGCTGTCGCCGTCGAGGAGGCCCTCAAGGCCTAATCGCGTCCGCGCGATGCTCATATAGTTGAGCTTTAGAGCCGCTTCCCGCCCGGGTAGCGGCTCTTTTTTGTCCCTCGCTCAGTTGCGATGAAATAGGTCCTAAACAGCCACCCCATCCTTCCAAACAGGAACTATTCCACCGCAACTTCTTAGCGGGCGTTAAGGTATCGGTGACGCCCACCTTCCAATTTGGCCCTTTACCGATTTATCCAATCTTTGCGTTACCTTTGCCGATTACTCGTGCGACAATGCGCCGGACGAGAAAGGAATCCGATGGAATCGACTGATGTACTGGTAATTGGATCTGGCATTGCGGGCCTTTGCGCCGCCATAGAAGCAGCAAGCGCGGGCGCAACCGTTGCCATCGCAAGCGCCGGCAAGACCATGAGCGGATCGAGCTTTTTCCCGGGCACCTGGGGCCTCGGCCTGATTGGTCCCGTCGACGAAGACGACGAGCAGGACCTCATCGACACCATCCAGACCGTCGGCGGCGGCGTTGCCGACCCCGAACTCGTCCAGACGTTTGTCCACGGTATTCCTCAGGCCATCCAATGGCTCGAGCAGGATCTAGGTGTTGAGCTCCAGCGTCCGCAAAGTGCCGAAAGCGCCCAGCAGAAGCAGTTTATCCCCTGCTTTGACCATAAGACGCGTATGTGGCGCGGCCTCACCCGCAAGCCGCTTGAGGACGCTCTGTCGGCCCAGGTCGAGTCGCTCGGCATTCGCCTACTTCCCCGCCACGAGCTTATCGATCTTCTTGAGGATGCGAACGGCAGGATCATCGGCGCCGTGCTCTTTGACCACGCAAGCGGACGCCTCGAACCCATTGCGGCCAATGCCACCATCATTGCCGCTGGCGGCACCGGTGGCCTGTTCGAACGCAGCCTCACTTCGGCAGACGTGCTCAGCTCCTCGCAGGCCATCGCACTGGCACACGGCACAACGCTCACTAATATAGAGTTCATGCAGATGATGCCGGGCTTCATCGAGCCCAAGCGCAACCTTGTCTTTAACGAGAAGACCTGGCGCTACGTGCATGTAGATCAGCCGGTCGATATCGCCGACGACAAGCTGGACGATCTGCTTGAGCAACGCTCCGGATATGGCCCCTTCACGTCACGCTTGGCTTCCCGCGCCATCGATCTTGCCATCGATCAAGCAGGCGCCGAAGGCCTCGCGCTCCACTACGACTTCCCCCGCAAGGACGTCCCCGAGTTTGTGCAGACCTTTGCCACCTGGCTACAAGACGAGCACGGCATCGCGCCGACCGCCGAGATGCGCGTGGCGATGTATGCCCACGCTGCTAATGGCGGTATCAAAATCGACAAGACAGCCTTCACGGGCGTCGAAGGCCTCTATGCCTGCGGCGAGGCGACAGGCGGCATGCACGGCGCCGATCGCATCGGAGGCCTGTCGAGCGCCAACGGCATCGTATTTGGGCGCATCGCGGGCGCATCGGCAGCCCAGGCAGCACAGAATACACCTGAGGAGGCCCCGAAGGCGGATATCGCCCTCCCCCAGTACGGCATTGCCACAACAGACGCCGAACGCCTGACGCACGGCCTCAAACACACGATGAGCACCTATTGCATGATCAACCGCACCGAGACGGGCCTATCCGCAGCGTTGCAGGAACTTGAAGGCCTGAGGGCAGAGACTGCAGCCTTGAGTATGGAAAACGCCCAGGACAGCGAAATCGCAGCCCTCGCCCGCCTGCAATCGCAGATTCAACTAGCACAGGAAATGGTCAAAGCCATGCGCAAGCGAACCGAAAGCCTGGGTTCGCACTATCGAGCGGACTAAGCTGAGCCCCCCTCTAGAGCAGAACACAACTAATCGATATCTAAGGACCCCGTGAGCTCAAAGCGACACGGGGCCCATTCGTGTCCGCACGGCAGCGTATCCTTATTCTTAATACAGAGTCGACATAGTCCACGTAGACAAATGAACAGAAAGGAAGAGATATGGACAGCAGGGATATCGAGAAATGGCGTGTCGAACTTGACAGCTACGCCCATGTAGAAGACGGCGTTGAGTATTGGCTTGCACGCGATTTAATGGAACCCATGGGGTACACTCGATGGGAGAACTTCGCCGAAGTTATTAAGAGGGCAAAAGTCTCGTGCGAAACAAACAAAACTCCAGTTGATTCCCATTTTCGTGACACAACGAAAATGGTAACTGCCGGTGTCGCCGCTCGCGCGGTTAAAGACTACAAACTTACGCGCTATGCATGCTATTTAATCGCCCAGAACGGAGATTCAAACAAGCCAGAGATCGCGCTCGCCCAGGCATACTTTGCTGTGCAGACGCGCCGCCAAGAGCTCATAGAGCAGCGCTTCGCAGAGATTCAGCGCTTGCAGGCGCGCCACTCACTATCTGATTCAGAGAAACAGCTCTCGGGCATTGCATTCAAACGAGGCGTGGACTCCAAAGGATTCGCAATCATCAAGTCGAAGGGCGATGAGGCGTTATTCGGCGGCAGAAGCACGGCGGACATGAAGCGGCAGCTTGGTGTGCCCAAGAGCGCGGCATTGGCGGACAGGTTAGCTGATGTTCTCATCAAAGCAAAGGACCTTACGAACTCGATGACGGCCTTCAACGCCGAGGAACACGATCTGTACGGCCTGGACCAGATCAAGCAAGAGCACATCGAGAACAACACAAGCGTGCGTGGTAGCCTCATCGACCGTGGAATTGTCCCCGAGAATCTACCGCCTGCCGAGGATACAAAGAAGCTCGAACGTCGCGTGAAAGCAGACGAGAAAAAGCTCAAAGAGGGCACAGACGGATTCACCGACCCCCAGGGCAGGCTCGACTTGTAAAGCGTCTGTGCCCTTACGGGTTCGACCCCATGCGAGGTCAACAAAAAAGACGGCCAACCGAAGTTGACCGTCTTAACATTCTTTGGTGGGCCGTCAGGGGGTCGAACCCTGGACCTTGGGATTAAGAGTCCCCTGCTCTACCAACTGAGCTAACGACCCAAAGCTAAAGCCCGTTATGGCGGACTTTAGAGGAGATATCGTGTGGTGGGCCGTCAGGGGTTCGAACCCTGGACCTTGGGATTAAGAGTCCCCTGCTCTACCAACTGAGCTAACGACCCGATATCAACACGAAGCAAGAACTGGGGTGGGTAAAGGGACTCGAACCCTCGACCTACGGGACCACAACCCGTCGCTCTAGCCAACTGAGCTACACCCACCGTGTCCTGTGCGCTTCGCGCTCGACTATTATTGCAAGGAACGCCATGCGATGCAAGCCCCAATTTTCAAGAATTTTGAAAAGAGTTTTTCGAGCGCGTTTCGAGCAATTCCCACCGGTTTCATAGGAGTAAACTTGCCCCACTGCAAATGCTCGAAAGGACAAGCATGAAAGAACTCTCCAACCGTACGGCGACATTTACCGATTCGGTCATCCGCCGCATGACGCGCATCTCCAATAAGTACGGTGCCGTCAACCTCTCGCAGGGCTTCCCTGACTTCGATCCTCCGGCACAGCTGCTCGAGAGCCTCAGCACCATCGCGACCGACCCCAAGCCGCTCTATCACCAGTACTCCATCACTTGGGGCTCCCAGGCCATGCGCGAGGCACTCGCGGCCAAGCAGGAACACTTTATGGGCATGCCGATCAACCCCAACGAGAACATCGTAGTCACATGCGGCTCCACCGAAGCCATGATGGCCGCCATGATGACGGTCACAAACCCCGGAGACAAGGTCGTCATCTTCTCGCCGTTCTACGAGAACTACGGCGCCGACACGATTCTCTCGGGCGCTGAGCCCATCTATGTGCCGCTCAACCCGCCCACGTTCGACTTCGATCGCGAGGTCCTCGAGGCGGCCTTCCGCGACAACGAGCCCAAGGCAATCGTCCTGTGCAACCCGTCCAACCCCTGCGGCAAGGTCTTTACGCGCGAGGAGCTCACCTATATCGCCGACCTGTGCAAAAAGTACGACGCCTACTGCATCACCGACGAGGTCTACGAGCACATCGTCTATGCGCCCCACGAGCATGTCTATATGGCCACGCTGCCCGGCATGTTTGAGCGCACCATCAGCTGCAGCTCGCTGTCAAAGACTTACTCCATCACCGGTTGGCGCTTGGGCTACACCATTGCCCCGGCCGAGATTACCGAGCGCATCAAGAAGGTCCACGACTTCCTCACCGTGGGTGCCGCCGCTCCCCTGCAGGAAGCCGTCGTTACCGCCCTTAACTTCGACGACAGCTATTACGATGAGGTCCTCGACCTCTACACCGCCAAACGCGACCTGTTCTGCCAGGGACTCGACAGCATCGGTCTTAATCATAACGTGCCGCAGGGCGCCTACTACGTCATGATGGACATCTCTGAGTTTGGTTACGACAGCGACCTCGACTTCTGCGAGGATCTCGCCTCCAAGGTTGGTGTGGGCGCCGTTCCCGGCTCGAGCTTCTTCCGTGAGCCCGTCAACCATCTGATTCGTTTCCACTTTGCCAAGCGAGACGAAACGCTTAACGCGGCGCTGGAGAACCTCACGTCGCTACGTGATAAAATCAAGCCGCGCGGGTAAGGACAGCCCGGCAACTAAAGCAACCAAAGAAGCCCCGCACCGCCCGCCACGTTGCAGAGCTTCTTTTTATAGCGCTTTCTTAAATGGTTTAGAGCTCTATACTTTAGTCACGGAGCAACTCGTCCCAGAGAGAGGAATACTATGGCAGAGCAGCAGCTTATCGGAGCGCTCGAGGCCGGCGGCACCAAGATGGTCTGCGCCACGGGCTATGCGGACGGTACGGTCCTGGAGCGCGAGCAGATCGCGACCACGACCCCGCAGGAGACCGTCGAGGCCGTCAACGCATGGTTTGCAGACAAGGGCATCGCCGCCCTGGGCATCGGCGCCTTTGGCCCCACCGCGGTCAACCCTGCCTCGCCCCAGTACGGCAAGATCTTGGAGACGCCCAAGACCGCATGGCGTTACTTTGACCTACTGGGCACCATCCAAAACGAGCTCAAGGTCCCCTGCGGCTACGATACTGACGTCAACGTCGCTTGCTTGGGCGAGGTCACCTTTGGTTGCGCTCAGGGCCTCACCGACGTTGTCTACCTGACCATCGGCACCGGTGTGGGCGCTGGCGTGCTCTCGGGCGGTCAGCTCGTGCATGGCATGATGCATCCCGAGGCCGGCCACATCCTGGTCACGCGCGACCCGCGCGACACCATTGGCGAGCACAGCGCCTGCCCCTTCCACGACAACTGCCTCGAGGGCCTCATCGCCGGTCCTAGCGTCAAAAAGCGCTGGGGAGGTAAGTCCGCCGGAGATATGGCCGATGACCCGGAGGCCATGGACCTGCTCGCAGGCTATCTGGCACAGGCGCTCATGACCTACACGCTGTGCTATGCCCCGCAGAAGATCATCATCGGCGGTGGCGTTGCCGATCACACCCCTATCGTGCCGCTCGCCCGCAAAAAGTGCGCCGAGATGCTCAAAGGCTACATCGTCACGCCCGAGGTCAACGATATCGACACCTACATTGTCAACAATAGCCTCGAGGGCAAGCAGGGCATCATGGGCTGCCTGGCCCTGGGTGCCGCCGCGCTTCAACAGTAGGCGCGCCAAAGGGGCGCCGCAACGTCCAGCAATCCCATCCTACGGGATAACGCCGCCACGCCCCGTATAAGCCCCCAAACAAAGAAAGGCCGCCTAGGACCAAGCAATGTGTCCTAGGCGGCCTTTTTGGCACATATGAGCGATCGTAGAAGATATCGAAGCACAACGCCCGTCATCGCTCCGCAGCAGTCGATCATCACGTCGGTGATCATGCCGGCGCGACCGGGCACAAAGAGCTGAATCGTCTCGTCAATCGAGGGAATCAGCAGCAAGAACACCGCCGTGGGAAGCAGCACGTCAATGGTGCGATGGCCCTCGATATCGAAAGTGTGCGTCGTCAGAATGCCGAGCACCATGTACTCGGTAAAATGCGCGCACTTGCGAACGACGAAGTTGGTCACCCACTCATACGGAAGCCCCATACCGTGAAGAAAGCCGCGAACGGCCTCCATAATCGACAGGCTCAATGAACCGGACCCCGTACCAGAAACCATCGAATTGCCCCAGATGAGCAGCACCATCAGACAGGTCGCGACCGCCCATTTTCGATCGAGTTTAAGCATGCAGATATTATGCCTCCGCACAGAGCGGCTCAAAGCTGGCGGTGCCACCCTCGATAACGCTCAGATAGGCACGGCCCGTGCGCCTCACCGCTGCAGACTGCAGGCGGTCGATCTCCTCCTCGAGAATCTGATTAACGCGCTCGTGACGACGGTTCTCCATGATGCCAGCAGCGATGGCCTCGGCACGCTCGATACCTTCGCGCGAGATGCGGGCGGTATCCTCGGGGAACACGGCGCTGTGGCGACCAACGTACGCGGGGGCAGCGGGCTGAGGAGCAGGCGTAAACACCGGAGCGGCAACGGGAGCAGGCTCGACGACCTCGTCCAAAATTGCGGCAGCGGCAGCCCACATGCCCTCGTGGCCCGAATAATCGGCCATGGGGACGTCTTCCTCGGAAGTCGCATCAACAGGCTCGTCAACTGCGACGGACCGGGACGCGGAGGCCGGGACATCAACCGGGGCAGCGACCACATACGGCATGTCGTTCGAGATGACCGGCTCGTCAAGGTCATCGAGATCGATGGCCGCAGCAGAGGCGTCGCTGATGATCGGCATGTTGGCAAGGTTCGCGTTGTACGGCACTGCCTCCGACGCCTGCTGCTGTGCGGGAGCGCCCCACAGCGAGCTTTCGGCAGCACGGCGGGCGGCAATAGTCTCCTCGTCGACGGCCAGCGGCTCGTCGGCGTAGGGGTCGGCGGCGGTGGCGGCAGTCGGAGTCACGGGCACGGCAGTGTCATATGTAACGGATTGAGCCGTGGCGGCGTTGTTGGCGGCGTTAGTCACGGCCGCCACAAAGGCGGCCGTGCTGCCCGCAGGGGCGGCATGAGAGCCCGAGACGGCGCGCGCAGCGGCAGCGATGTCATCGCGGTTATAGGAGCCGGTCTGCCCGCCGTAGGTGAGTTCGTCTATAGCGACTTGGTAGACGTCGCGTGAGCGCGTGGGGTCGCAGCTGACCGGCGAATCGTCGTCGAGCATGCTATCGATCATGGACCAGGCGTCGGCCTCGCTCATGGCGTCTGCGGCGCGGGCGATGGTGGGGACGTCATCGTCGGCACGACGGCGCTGGAAGGCGCCGGTCAGGCCGGAGAAAACCGAAGAGGGCTGCGCGGCGTTTGCCTGCACGGCAGGAGCCGCAGTAGCAACACCCTGAGGGGCAGCCCACTGCTGTTGGGCGGGCATCGAGGCAGTCTGGAACTCATTTTGATGCTGGTTGACGTTTGCAGCGCCACCCATGGCGTCGGGCTCGAACAGGCGCTCGGCATGCTGCGCGCGATATTCAGAAATGCCGAGCGAGGCGGCATAGATACCCACGCCCGCCACCGCACCCACGGCAAAGGGAACAGCGCCCGCGACGACCGTCTCGTTCACCGACGAAAACGGCAGCGTGGCAGCATACATCACCACGGGAGCGGCAAGGCCGATCCCGCAGGAAAGTCCAGCAAGGACTGCTCGTTGTGTTGCATCAGAAGAAGCCATGAGCTCTCCCCATCTTCCAGCACCCAAATCGCATCATTCAGTTGGCTGCGCGAGAGAAGATGAAGCGGGGCTATGCCCCAAAGCAACGGTATATGGTTCGTTTCATCTGCGTTTTCCGTCGCGAAGCTTAACAGCTATTATGCGAAACCCCCTCGGGGATTGCAAGCGACGAAGCGGGATTGAAAGGGGAAAATCGCTGCTTGCCGGTCGTGAGGTCAATAATTGTTGGCGAGCGGCTATACGAAAAGGGCCAGGATCTAAACCCCGGCCCTTCTGGCATGTCTATGATTGCCGTCGAGTTCGGCGGACGGCCTAGAACGTCTGCTCGTAATCGCTATGCTTTTTTGCCGAACGCACCAGGAACTCCTGGTTGGTATTGGTGCCCTTGAGGCCCTTGATAAACGACGCGGCCGCGCGCTCGGTATTGTTCATGCCGGCGAGGATACGGCGCAGCCCAAAGACAAACGGGCGCATCTGCTCGTCGACCAGCAGGTCCTCGTTGCGCGTGCCCGAGGCAACGGGATCGATGGCCGGGAAGATACGGCGGTCGGCCAGGTCGCGGTCGAGCTTGAGCTCCATGTTGCCGGTACCCTTAAACTCCTCAAAGATGACCTCGTCCATCTTGGAGCCGGTATCGATGAGGGCGGAGGCCAGGATGGTGAGCGATCCGCCGTTCTCGATGTTGCGGGCAGCGCCCAAGAAACGCTTGGGCGGATACAGGGCCGCCGAATCGACACCGCCCGACAGAATACGGCCCGAGGCGGGAGCGGCCAGGTTGTAGGCGCGGGCAAGGCGCGTGATGGAGTCGAGCACCACCACGACGTCGCCGCCCAGCTCCACGATGCGCTTGGCGCGCTCGATCACGAGCTCGGCCACGCGAGTGTGGTTTTCGGCGGGCATATCGAAAGTCGAGGCCACGACCTCGCCCTTGATGGAGCGCTGCATGTCAGTGACCTCTTCGGGGCGCTCGTCGACGAGCAGGCAGATGAGGTGAACCTCGGGATTGTTGATCGAGATAGACTGGCAGATCTTCTTGAGGATCGTGGTCTTGCCGGCTTTTGGCGGCGACACGATCAGGCCGCGCTGGCCCTTGCCGATCGGCGACACGATGTCGATGGCGCGACCGGTGATGGAATCCTTGCCGTGCTCCATACGCAGTGGCTCATTGGGATAGACCGGCGTGAGGTCGCCAAACTTGGGGCGGTTACGGGCCTGCTCGGGATCAAGACCGTTGACGGTTGTGATCTTGGCGAGGCCGGCGCGCTTGTCGCCGCCGCGCGAGGGACGAAGCGAGCCCTCGATCACGTCGCCCGTACGCAGGCGTGCGGAGCGGATGAGATATGCGGGAACAAAGGCGTCGTCGCTGGACTTCATGTAGCCGTGAGCATGGATGATGCCGGAACTGTCCGGGCGAATCTGCAGAATGCCCTTGATGTCACGGAAGCCCTCGGCCTTCGCAGCGGTGGTGTAGATTTCCTCGACGAGCTCGGCCTTCTTCTTGCCGGTCGTCTCGATCTCGAACTCCTTGGCCTTTTCGCGCAGCTCAGCGACCTTCATGGCCGCGAGCTCCTCGCGCGAAAGCGTAGGCTCGGTCGGGGCGGCGTTGCGCTCCTTGTTGCGCTGCTTACGATCGCGCTGACGGTTGCGGCGGTCGTTGTTGCGCTCGTCTTTGCGCTCGTTGCGCTCGTCGTTGCGCTTGTGCTGACGGCTGTTGGGGCGGGCGTTCTCGTCGGTCTCGGCGGTCGTGGCGCCCTTGGCCGCCGGAGCTGCTGCGTCGGTGTCGGCCGGGACTTCGTTATCGGCCTTGGTATCGGCATCGGCACTGGGATCAACATCGGCCTGCTGCTCGACGGCCTTAGCCTTTGCGGACTTTTTGCGCGTGCGCTTGGGTTTATCGGTTGCCGGCTGATCGGCGCTCTCGGTCTCGGGAGCAGAGTCGACGGTTGCCTCGACGACCTCGTTGCCAGAATCCTCGGACGCGTCCTTTTTCGAACCCTTGGCCTTGGACGAGCGCTTGGAAGCGGTACGACGGCTACGACCAGGGCGAACATCGGCGGGCTCGCCCTCGGCATGCACGTCGGCCTCGGTGGCAGCGGCTCCCTGGGCAGAAGCGTCGGCGACGGGTGCGGGCGCGGCGGTCATCGCGGCGTCCTGAGCTGCGGCTGCTGCAGCTGCGGCGGCAGCTTTCTCGGCCTCGACGAAGGCCTTGGGCTTGCGGCCGCGACGGTGCGGGCGAAGAGCGGGATCGACGACGGGAACCTCGTTGGCCTCGGCAGGTGTTGCAGACTCAGAGGGCTGCGCACCCTCCCCTACTGCAGAACGAGTCAGAGCTTCACCGGACTCTTGAGCCGCCTGCCCAGCATCCTGCTGAGACTTGGCCGCACGACGACGCGTGCGCGGAGCCGACTTCTCGGTCGGCTGCCCCGCGACAGGGACCTCGGTGGCCGCAGGCGCCTCGGAGACGACCGGCGCTGCAAGCTCGGTCAGTGCCGCGGCCTCGCGCTCGGCAGCACGGCGACGGGCGCGAACAACCTGAGCCTCGCTGATTTGTGCCAGCGCGCGGGCCTGCGCGACCTCATCGGAAATGGGCGCGGAAGGATCGGCAACGGTGCGCTTGGTTCGCGTCGCACGCGTGGTACGGCGCTTGGGCTTGGCAGCATCCTCGTCGTCAGCGGCGGGCTTAGGCGCACGGCGCGTGCGTTTGGGCTTTACGGGCGCGGCATCCTCTTCGGCGGCAGGGGCAACTCCCTCGCCAGCGGCAGGCGCGACCTTCTCAGCCGATGCGGGCGTAGGCGTCGAAGCGGCCTTGGGGGCCTCAGGAACCGATGCCTGCACCGGCGCGGGCATCGCGACCTGGTCCGACGCAACCGGTGCAGCGGGAGCGGTTTGCGCCGTCGTTATTTCGTTTTCTTGCTGTTGATCAGACACAGTGGTTGCTCAACTTTCTTTTCAAGCCCTGTGATCACATGCTCCCTGCATATACCTTCAGGGCGGCTAAACAGTCTAGCTCCGTCCAAAAAGCGACGGGCATCATTGATCTGTATCGAGATGATTGCGTCAAATTCGCAGCATCAGTGTAACACAACCGCCACCACCTGCAACTTAGTCATCGGGGACGTTCTTAAACGACCAGTCAAAAGGAACACTCTTTACATAGTTTCAGCGTATGCCATCGCCACGTCATAAGTTACGGTGAAATAGTTCCCAACTCCCGGCAGACACCTCTCAAACAGGAACTATTCCACCGCAACCCATCAGAAGGAGGCAGATCAAACCTCAAATCTCAAGAAGACGGGACAACTGAAGAGCAAGGCCATCGGTCCCAATATCAATACACCACGAATCGAGCCCATCTACTACGTTTGCCCCTGCACCCCTGACCATACTCGCTATTTTTTTGAAAGTCACAAGCCAGCTACCTGCGGGTTTAATATTGCGATTTTCGGCGTGGTTCGAGGTACGCACTTAAACGTAGAAGATGCCCCTAGTTATTGGCAGAAGGTGTTCCGCCGTTCCTCAACGGGACAACAATGATCCGTTTTCCTCCGTCCCCAAAGGGGTCATTTTCAAAACTATGGCGGTTTACTACGATGAATCGCTCAACCGCGACCACACCAAAACCCGAAAAAGTAAAACCCCAGCTAGACGGCTTGCACTTTTCGGTGAAAAGCCCGTGTGGTTGGATTCCCCAAATTCATCGTAGTAAACCGGTATAGTTGCGATTTAGTAGCATTTCCCAACACACCAAAAAGCCCCGCCAAACGCAAAAAGCCCGACCTCCGCATGGAGATCGGGCTTATAGGGCTCAGCAAAGCCGAACCTACACGGTCAAATGACCCGCAGCTTACATCTGCTCGGGAGCGGTCACGCCAACAAGGGTGAGCACCAGGGCGAGCGTCACGCGGACGGCGTCGCAAGCGGCCAGACGGGCGCGCGAAAGCTCGGGGTCGACGGGACGGCCCTCGCTCGGCAGCACCTGGCAGGCAGCATAGAAGCTGTGGAAGTCGCCGGCGAGCTCCTCGGCAAAGTGCGTAAGACGGAACGGAGCGCGGTCGCGAGCGCAGCTACCGATAAGGTCGGTGAGCTCGTTGAGCTTACGCGAAAGGGCGAGCTCGGTCGGGTCGGTCAGCAGCGAGTAATCGACGTTCTCGCCAATGGCCTTCTCGGCGACGGCCTTCATGCCCATCTCGGCGGCTTGCTCGGCGGTAACGCCGGCGGCGCGACGCAGGATGGAGCACACGCGGGCGTGAGCGTACTGCACGTAGTACACCGGGTTGGAGTTGTCGCGCTTCTTAACGGCCTCGATGTCGAAGTCGACCATCTGGTTGGAGCTCTTGGAGATGAGCGTGTAACGAGCGGCGTCGGAGCCGACCTCGTCAACGAGCTCCTGCAGGGTCACCATGGTGCCCTTGCGCTTGGACATACGGACGGGCTTGCCGTTGCGCAGCAGGTTGACGAGCTGGCCCAGCAGAACCTCGAACTTGCCGGGGTAACCGAGAGCGTCGCAAACGCAGCGGACGCGCTCGATGTAGCCGTGGTGGTCGGCGCCCCAGATGTCGATGACGTGGTCGACGCGCTGGAACTTATCCCAGTGATAGGCAACGTCGGAGGCGAAGTAGGTGTACTCACCGTCGGACTTGATCAGGACGCGGTCCTTGTCGTCGCCCAGATCGGTGGAGCGGAACCACAGGGCGCCGTCCTTGGTGTAGAGGTAGCCCATCTTGTCGAGCTTCTCAAAAGCGCGGTCGACGGCGGAAGTGCCGGCAGTCTCGCCCTCGGTGTCCTTCACATACAGCGAGCGCTCGGAGAACCAACGATCGAAGTCGCAGTTGACGGCGTGGCAAAGGTCGCGCATGTTGTCGACCATCTTTACGTAGCCGCGCTCGCGGAAGCTCTCCATGCGCTCCTGCGGATCGGCCTCAACCCACTTGTCGCCGTCGGTGCGCCAGAACTCAGCAGCCTCGTCGATGATGTAGTCGCCGCCGTAGGAGTCCTTGCCCAGAGTCTCGGCAAAGTTGTCCTGGTAGGGATGGGTCTCGGGGTGCTCGTCGTTCTCGTCGGCGACAAAGGCGTCGCGGTCGGCGATCAGAATCTTGTGAGCCTCGTCGATATCCACGCCCTGCTTGGCGATGATGTCGGCAAGCTGCATGTAGCGCGTGCTGATGGAGTTGCCGAAGGTGTTCATCTGAGAGCCGTGGTCGTTGATGTAGAACTCACGCTGGATGTCGTAACCGGCGTGGTCCATAACACGGCAGAGGGAGTCGCCCAGCGCGGCCCAGCGGCCATGGCCGATGTGCATGGGGCCGACGGGGTTGGCGGAAACGAACTCGACCTGGGTCTTCAGGCCGCCGCCGACGTTGGACTTAGCGAAGTCCATACCCTTCTCGCGGGCCTCGCCAAAGATGGCGTTCTTGACGGCAACGGAGAGGTAGAAGTTGATGAAGCCAGGGCCGGCGATCTCGACCTTCTCGATCGCGGGATCCTCGGGCATATGGGCAACGACGGCCTCGGCAATCTTGCGCGGGGCGCAGTGGGCCAGCTTGGCGGACTTCAGGGCCATGGTGGAGGTCCACTCGCCATGAGAAGTGTCAGCCGGTCGCTCGATGGCGCAATCGTCAAGTTCAAATGCGGAAAGGTCGCCGGCCTCCTGGGCCGCAGCAAGCGCAGCGCGTACCAGCTCTTCAATCTTCTCGGGCATAGATCCTCCTTGTGTTAAAGCCCCCGAGCTCTTGGTCACTCGTAGGGCAAAAGCCAGAGTTTCTAGCACTCTATCACAAGCGACGCACACTGTCGCAGGGTAAAGCTAATAGATATTGCATATGCACAAAAATGACTACTGCTCCTGCGCGGCAGTACAAAGTTGGCGGTTTGCCTGCAGATTATGCACGCGTTGGAACTGCATAAACATATAAATGGGCAGTGCATTTTATCGAATACTCTTACCTATCGGAGTTGTGTGCTTTTCCTGCATAAAGTAAGGGTTTACGCACGTCGGCGTGGTATTCTTAACATACGTGAATTCGTATAAGTTGGAGGTAGCATGTTCTCAATCGGTCAACACGTCATTCATCCGGGTCAGGGAGTCTGCACCGTCGTCGGTTTTAGGGACGACACGCCGCAGCCCATGTTGTTGCTCGAGACCAAGCAGGGACATGCACAGACGATCCTCATGTACCCCGTGGCGCAGGCCGACCGTTTGCATGCCGCCATCTCCCAGCAAGATGCCGAGCACCTGCTGAGCCACTACGACGAGCTGGAGTGCGACACCTTTACCGAGCGCAACAGCTCGCTTGAAGAGACGCACTTTAAGCAGCAGCTCAAGCTGGGTGCGCCCGAGACGGTCCGCGTGGCAAAAACCATGATGCACCGTATTCGCCAGGCCGAGGAAGCAGATAAAAAGCCCAGCTCTTACTACATGCGCGTACTCAAGGAAGCCAAGCGCCGCTCCATCGAGGAGTTCGCCGTGGCCCTGGGCGTCACCGAGGAGGACGCCGAAGCCCGCCTGGCCCAAGCCGCCCTCAACTAACCCGCCCACGTCAAAACCACCACAAAGGGGACAGGTACCTTTGTGGTGGTTTTTTCGTTCTAGTCGTTCTAGTAGTATTCATTCTTAGCGATACCTACGAGCACAAGGAGTCTTTTATGGCAGAGCTGCTTTCCGCCGGAATCACCCGCGACCGTGCGTTCGAATTACTCAACGAGCACAACAAGGACCCGTTCCACATCACGCACGGCGAGACGGTCGAGGGCACCATGCGCTACTTTGCGCGCGAGTTCGACCCCGAGAACGAGGAGTTTTGGGGCATCGTCGGCCTGCTGCACGACCTGGATTGGGAGGAGCATGAGGACGACCCCGTGAACCACACCGTCTATGCGGCCGAGATCCTCGAGGAGGAGGGTGCCTCCCCCGAACTCATTCGCGCTATTCAAACGCACACGTCCGATTTCAACACCTCGCTGCCCAAGCCCGAGCTACAGATGGAAAAGATACTGTTTGCCTGCGACGAGCTCACCGGCCTGATCGGTGCCGCCGTCATCATGCGCCCTAGCAAGAGCGTCATGGACTTTACGACCAAGTCGCTCAAGAAGAAGTTCAAGGACAAGCGCTTTGCCGCCGGCTGCTCGCGCGACGTGATTTCGCAGGGCGCCGAGATGCTGGGTTGGGAGCTCCCCGAACTCTTTGACCGTACCATCGCGGCCATGCAGTCCTTCGCCCCCGACCGCGACACCTTCCAGGCTTAACACCAAAACCACCGCAAAGGCGCTTGTCCCCTTTGCGGTGGTTTTTTTGCGCGGGCGTTAGGGGCGGACCTGGCCGGTGCCGCGGAGCTTGTATTTGTAGGTGGTGAGGGCCTCGGCGGCAAAGGGGCCGCGGGCATGGAGCTTTTGGGTCGAGATGCCGATCTCGGCACCCAGCCCAAACTCGCCGCCGTCAGTGAAGCGCGTGCTGGCGTTAGCATACACAGCCGAGGCATCGACCGCATCCAGGAAGCGCTCGCAAGCATCCGTATCCTCGGCAACGATGGCCTCGGAGTGCATCGTGCCGTAGCGGTTGATGTGTGCGATGGCCTCGTCCTCGTTTGCCACGACCTTCACGCTCATCTCGAGCCCCAGGTACTCGCGACCCCAGTCCTCCTCAGTCGCGGCGACGTAGTCATCGCCCTCCACAAGCCCGGCATCGGCGCATGCGGCGCAGGTTGCCTCGTCGCCGTGAATCAGCACGCCGTGGTCATGCAGCACGGTCACGACCGCGGGCAAAAACGCATCGGCCACAGCACGGTCGACCAGCAGCGACTCGGCGGCATTGCACACGCCTACGCGCTGGGTCTTGGCATTAACGATAATGTTGAGCGCCTTATCAAAGTCGGCGGATTCATGCACGTAGATGTGGCAGTTGCCCGTGCCCGTCTCGATCACCGGCACAAGCGACTCGCGCACGCAGCGCTGGATCAGGCCTGCACCTCCGCGCGGAATGAGTACGTCGACAATACCGCGGAGCTTCATGAGCTCGCCGGTGGCCTCGCGGTCGGTGGACTCGATCATCGACACGGCCTCGCGCGGGAAGCCCTTGGCCTCGAGCGCATCGGCCAGCAGCTCGGCGATCATGGCACACGAGTGATAGGCCAGCGAGCCGCCGCGTAGAATGCAGGCGTTGCCGGTACGGATGCAGATGCCTGCGGCGTCGGCCGTCACGTTGGGGCGCGCCTCGTAGACCATGGCGACCAGGCCCAACGGCACGCTCACGCGGGTCAGGTCCACACCGCTCGCAAGCACACGGTGGTCGAGCACGCGGCCGACGGGATCGGGCAGCTCGGCGAGCTTCTCCAAACCGGCGGCCATGCCCTCGACGCGCTCAGGCGTCAGCAGCAGACGGTCGAGCAGTCCGGCCGAAGTGCCCGCATCGCGCGCGGCGGACATATCGAGCTCGTTGGCGGCAACGATGGAATCGACACCGTCGCGCAGCGCTGCGGCCATGGCGCACACGGCCTCCTGACGCTGCTCATCGCTCGCCGTGGCAAGCGAGGTCGACGCTGCCTTGGCGGCAACGGCGAGATCGTGGACATACGTAGCTATATCGACCGACATGGGCGGCCCTTTCTCTTAGATGTTTGCCCACCATGGTAGCCGATTTGTGCATGCCCTCGCGCGCGGCGGTAGAATTGGTCAACCCGAAACACCGCAACGAACGGAAGTACCGCATGGCCCTCATCACTTCATACAGCGTCCCCGGCCTCTATGTCGAGGACCACAGCATCGACGTCCCCCTTGACTGGCGCGGCCTGGAGCCGATGCTCCTGGCCGTCGGCAGCACCATGCGCCGCGGCGCTATGCCGGCACCAATCGCCGGCGCGCCCGAGAGCATCAAGCTCTTCTACCGCGTGGTTTGCGCGCCCGACCGCATCAACGACGATCTGCCGCTGCTCCTGTTTTTGCAGGGCGGCCCCGGCGGCGAGAGCCCACGTCCGCTGTCGCCCACAAGCGACGGCTGGATCGAGGAGGCCGTCAAGCACTTCCGCGTGGTCCTTCCCGACCAGCGCGGCACCGGACGCAGTAGCTGCGTGGACGGACGCACGATCAAGGCACTGGGTGATCGCGCAACGGCCGCCGGCGCCGATACAGCACGCTCGCAGGCGGACTTCCTCAAGCGCCACCTCGCCAGCTCCATCGTGCGCGATTTTGAGTACCTGCGCCTAGTGGGCTTTGGCGGCAAGCCGTGGGTCACGCTCGGCCAAAGCTACGGCGGTTTTTTGACGCTGAGCTACCTGTCGCTCTTCCCCGAGGGCGTGGCGGCGAGCTTTACCTGCGGCGGCATCCCCCACGTACCGGCGAGCGCAAGCGAGGTCTACGCGCACACCTTCCCGCGCATGGCCGCCAAGACGCAGCAGTATTATGACCGCTATCCCGCTGACGTCGAGCGCGTGGCAGCCCTGGCCGATGCGCTCGAGGCTCAGAAGCCCGTGCTGCCCGACGGCTCGCCGATGACGGTCGAGCGCCTACAGCTCATAGGCAGCGACTTTGGCATGAAGCCGAGCTTTGAGCGCATGCATTGGACTATCGATCACGCTTTTGTTACTGGCGACGGTACGCTGAGCTGCGGCTCCTCGGTATCCGACAGCTTTTTGATGCGCGCCTTCGAGCGCACCAACACACGCACGAACCCGCTGTACTGGACACTGCAGGAGTTTATCTACGCCGACGGCGACACCATGCCCATTCGCTGGGCCGCAGCAGAGGAGAAGGCCCATCGTGCCGAGTTCGACACCCTCGCGCGCCCGCTCATGTTTACCGGCGAGGCCATGTTCCCGTGGATGTTCGAGCAGATGCCCGAGCTCAAGCCCTTCAAGCCCGCCATGGACCTGCTGATGGAAGACACCAGCTGGGACAAGATCTACGACCCGCAGCGACTGGCGTGCAACGAGGTGCCCCTGCAGGCCGCGGTGTATTTCGACGACATGTACGTGGATTCGGGCCTGCAGCTTGATACGCTCAGCCGCGTGGGCAACTCGCATGCCTGGGTGACCAACGAGTTCGAGCACGACGGCCTGCACGGCAGCGTGGTATTCAAGCACCTCTTCGACGAGGCCCTCAACCGCGGAGACCTGCGCCGGATCTTCTAGCAAAGGGGTGTCCCCACCTGCCGGCACAAAAGGAACGTCCCCAAGTGCCGGCACGAGAAAGACAGCGCTGCGGGAAACGATCCGCAGCGCTGTCTTTCTTTATGCAAATACGATCAAGTTATCCCTGTGTATCGCCGGCTTCTCGGCCAGGTTAGCGAGCAGGCGGTTGCTGGCAATCTGGTCTTGGCGGCGACCGGCAGCAAGTTCCAGCACGTCCGAATCGGCCTCGGCGATACCGCGGGCGACGACCATACCGGTCGGATCACACACATCGAGCACATCACCCTCGGCAAACTCGCCATCGACCTCGCGAATACCCACCGCAAGCAGGGAAGATCCACGGCTGACCAGCGCCTTCGCAGCGCCGTCATCAACCGTCACCGAGCCGTGGGCCTTGTCACCCAGCGCGATCCACAGCTTGCGGGGCGCAATGTCCAAGCGCTCCGCCGGCGGATCGAACAGGGTTCCCACGCTCTCGCCACGGGCCAGGCGCACGAGCGCATCGGGCTCCTCGCCCGAGCAAATCACGCTCTGAATGCCGGCCGTCATCAAAATGCGGCTCGCGCGAATCTTGGTGATCATGCCGCCGGTGCCCACCGACGTCGAAGAATCTCCCGCCGAGGCGATGATCTTGGCATCGATTTTGCGCACGACCGGGATAAACTCGGCCGTCGGATCCTCATGCGGATTGGCGGTGTAGAGGCCGTCGATGTCCGAGAGCGTCACGCACAGGTCGGAAGAAACCAAGCAACTCACGAGCGCAGCCAACGTGTCGTTGTCGCCGAACTTGATCTCGTCGACGGTGACGGTGTCGTTTTCGTTGACGATCGGCACCACACCCAGTTCCACCAGGCGCAGCAGGGCGTCGCGCGCGTGCAGGTAGGACGTACGGCGCGCCGTGTCATGGCGCGTGAGCAGCACGAGCGAGGTGAGTAGGTCACGCGCATGGAACTCCTCGTCGTAGGCCGACGAGATGATGCACTGACCTGCCGAGGCGCAGGCCTGCAGGCTCGGCAGGTCACCGACCGGTTTGCGGTCGAAACCCAGAACGGGATAGCCACAGGCAATGGCGCCGGAGCTCACCACGACCAAGCGCCAGCCGAGCTTGCGCAGGGCCGCGGCCTGATCGGCCAGGCCACCGATAAACGCGCGGTTGACCTTACCGTCGGCACCCACCACCGTGGACGAGCCGATCTTTACCACCATCGTTTTATAAGAAGTCGTCATACGTCAAACCAATCGACTGTTCAGCGAACGGGCGAACGGGCAAGCGAGAAAATGATACGTTTTCGTCCGTCGCATGCGGATCATTTTGCCCAGGGGAAAGCCGAGGCCGCGGCCATATTCTTGCGCACGAGCTCGTCGCGCACCTGAGCCAGGCCCTGCTCCATGCCCACCACATAGGTCTGCGGGTACAGGAAGCGCTTGAAAGCCGCGTCCAGATGATCGAGCGCCCAAGAACAGCGCTCGCGTGCGTCCTCAATGCTCTCGCGCGGGGCAACAGCGCTGCCATCACGCACGATCGGCACCAGCAGCTCGCGATACTCAAGCTCCGACACGTCGGTCACCAGGGCGGCATCATTCACGGCCACGAGGGTATTGCCGCGCGCGGCGCCCTCCCCCGCCAGATGGTCCTCGTCGTAGATCATGTCGCAGACCGGGCCGCCAAAGCCGTCGTAATAACGGCGCACGCGCTGTACGCCCGGGATCGTGCGCTTATAGGGCTGCTCGGAGAGCTTGACCACCGGCGTCCACGGGTCGGCCTCGCTCGCACGGCGGGCGGAAAGCTTGTACACGCCGCCCAGCGCCGGCTGGTCGTAGCAGGTCGCGAGCTTGGTGCCCACGCCAAAGCTATCGATGGGCGCGCCCTGGTCGAGCAGCGACTGAATCGTGTACTCGTCCAGGTCGTTGGACACCGAGATACCCACATAGGGCAGGCCGTCGGCATCAAAACGGCCGCGAACATACTTGGAGAGCTTGGCAAGGTCGCCGGAGTCGATGCGAATAGCCGACAGGCGCTCGCCCACCGCCTCCATCTCCTTGGCGACCGTAATGGCATGCTCGCAGCCCTCGCGCACGTCATAGGTGTCGATGAGCAGCGTACAGTTCTTGGGGCTCGACTTGGCAAAGGCGCGGAAGGCCTCGAGCTCGGAATCGAAGCTCATCACCCAGCTGTGCGCATGCGTGCCAAAGACGGGAATACCGTAGCGGCGGCCGGCGAGCACATTGGACGTAGAGGAGCAGCCGGCAACGTAGCTCGCGCGCGCAACGGCCAGGCCGCCATCGGGACCCTGGGCGCGGCGCAAGCCAAACTCCGCCACGGGGCGACCGTCAGCGGCGAGCACCACGCGCGCCGTCTTGGTGGCGACAAGCGTCTGAAACCCGACGATGTTGAGCAGCGCCGTCTCAAGCAGCTGGCACTCCAGCGCGGGGCCGGTGACGCGCACCATGGGCTCGCGCGGAAAGACGAGCTCGCCCTCGGGGACGGCGTCGATATTTACATGCGCATGAAAATCGCGCAGGTAGTCGAGGAATGCGGACTTGAACATCGCGCCGCCGGCCGGGGCCTCAAGCGAGGCGAGGTAGTCGATATCCTCGGGCGTAAAGCGCAGATTCTCGACTAGCTCGGGCAGCTCGGCGGTGCCGCACATGACGGCATAGGCGCTGCCAAAGGGATGGTCGCGGTAAAACGCGGTAAAACAACCCTGCTCATTGGCCTTGCCGCTCTCCCACAGGCCCTGGGCCATAGTGAGTTCGTACAGATCGGTGAGCATTGCGATGTCGGTGGGATGAGAGATATCGGTCAAAGCCATGGGGCGACCTTTCGGATGTGTGGTGCAGAATTTGAGGGTTGGACGAGAGCAGAGCATGCGGACATGACGCCCGATGCAAATCGGTTAGAGCAGGCCCAAGCTGGTCATGATCGTGTAGCCCATAAAGATGACAAACGCGATGAGGGCAAGGACAATGATGATTTTTTGAGCCGGCGCCATGCCAGGAATCTCGTTCTCGCCCGCAGGTTCCTTGGAGGTAACCATGCGCTGGGCAAAGGTCATCTCGTCACGGCTCGGCTTGGGCTCGACGGACTTGGGACGAGCGGCCTTTTTAGGCTGAGGTTTGGGCGCGGCAGGTGCAGGCTTCGCTGCAGCGGGCTTGGGTGCGGGCGCGGGCTTGCGCTCGGATGCGGCGTTCGAGGCAACCTCCTCGGCCTTGGCACGCTCGGCACGCAGGGCAGCCAGCTCCTCGCGCTCGCGACGGGCCTCTTCCCGAGCCTCGCGGCGGGCCTTCTCGGCGCGGAGCTCTTCCAACTCAGCGCGCTCCTCGTCGGACAATGGTTGGGACTCAAGCTCGGCCATGGTAAAGCCCTTTCTTTTAAAAAAAGCCGCCGACACAATGTCAGCGGCTTATCAAATCCAAGGGTGGAGACGAAGGGAGTCGAACCCTCGGCCTCTGCCATGCGACGGCAGCGCTCTCCCAACTGAGCTACGTCCCCAGGACAAGTTGATATTTTACCTACGGCTCGCCAACTGTCAACGCCCAATACCCAGTCTTTTTGGGACGCGGCTTTTTTGACTACTGTTCGAGCAAGCAATCCTCTCGATGATTTTTTAATCCCCGTCCCAGAAAAATCATCAGCGTGCGCTCTACTTTGCGCTGGTAAGAACACCGGTGGTGTCGAAGGCCGGGGTAAAGCTCTCGTCTACCGCGCCGCCCTCTTGCCAGAACATCGTCGTAAAACCCAGGTCGTCGGCATGGTCGAGCACCTGCTCGTACTCCTCACGCGTCACGGCGCGTGCCAGGTCGCCGCCCTGCTCGCGCATGAGCGCATTGGGCGTGTACTGGTTCATAACCGAGATCGGCACGTCGCCCACCGTCTGCCACACCAGGTCCAGCACGCGACACGAATCGTCTGCATGCCCCGGAAGCACCAGGTGACGCACGATCATGCCACGCTTCATAAGCCCGTCCTCGTCCACCAACTCTCCCCCGCGGCGCTCGATCTCGCGCGCCATCTGGGCCAGACCCGACACGGCCACACGCGGGTAATCCTTTATATGGGAGAGCGACTGCGCAAGCCCGGCATCGGCATATTTAAAGTCGGTGAGCCACACATCGACCAGGTCGCCCAGCGCCGCCACGGCACTCGCGCGCTCGTAACCACTCGTGTTGTAGACGATTGGGATAACCAGTCCGCGCGCCCGTGCCGCGGCAATCGCGGCAGGCAACAGGTGCGCATAGTGCGTCGCCGTCACCAAATTGATGTTGTTGGCACCCTGGTCCTGCAGTTCCAGCATAATCTCGACCAGGCGCTCAGGCGAAATCTCAAGGCCAAAATTGCCGGTCGAGATCTCGTGGTTCTGGCAGTAGATACATTTAAGCGAGCAGCCGCTAAAGAAGATCGTGCCCGAACCGGCCTCGCCCGAGATAGGCGGCTCCTCCCACATATGAAGCGCGGCGCGGGCCACCTTGAGCGTGTCGTTAGCACCGCAGACGCCGTGCGCGCCCTCATCGCGCGCCGCACCGCAACGGCGCGGACACAAATGGCAGGCGGGCGAAAAAAGTTCGGTCAACGACGTCGGCATAAAACCATGCTCCAAAACAACGATTCAGCAGCTCAAACGTAAAGGGATCAACCCCACAGACGGCTCGAGCCCAAAGCGCCGTAATCGTCCGACACGATTTTTGTAATGTCAAGACTGGAATCGATAAAGTGCCGCTTTATGATGTAGGTATTCCGCCCCCCGCGGAGCAACTGGGTGAACCGTCGCGTTTATTTAGGGAGCCCACACAGTCGTACCTAGTACAGGTATCCTTCGTTGTTAAGGACGCTGGAACAGTCGATGAGGGCACCCACCTGTTTTAGGTGGGTTCATTTTCGTAACGTGGGGGGTGGTTTTCTTTTGCCGAAAATTGCCATTACAGTCCATATGGATCCACGCCGGCATCCCGACAAGCCATCGACAACATCCCAATATCTGGTAAGCGCGTGATTATCGCTGCGTGCAATTCCATGCACCCCCCTTGGTCGAGTATCATGGTTCGGCTATGCCCTTTGCGCATGGCGTTCTTCTGACCTTTTCCTTCGACGCTTGGCGGTTTTTAGATTCATGGCTTCATCCCCGAGCTACATACCGTACCTATGCGTGGCAGCGGCGGCCTTTATCACGACCTTCCTCACGGTACCCCTGGTCAAGCGCCTGGCAATCAAGCTCGACGCCGTCGACTATCCTTCTAAGCGCCGCATCAACACCAAGCCCATCCCGCGTTTGGGCGGAACGGCGGTGTTTTTGGGCCTGGTCGTCGCCTGCACTGTGCAAATCCTAGGCACCTGGTACCTGGGTTGGCCGCCCGTTTTGGTGCCCCACCCCCGTCTGCACATCAGCTACCCCATACTTGCGCTTTCTTTTACCGTTATCTTTGCGACTGGCGCTATCGACGACGTCTTCCAGCTCACGCCCAAGCAAAAGCTGGCCGGACAGGTCCTCGCCGCGCTTATCGCCTGCATGGGCGGCCTGCGGATCGGCGTCATCGTCAACCCGTTTGCTCCCGGCGAGATCATGCTCGGATGGCTCGCCTACCCCATTACCGTGATCTATCTGGTGGCATTCACCAACATCATTAACCTCATCGACGGCCTCGACGGCTTGGCCACGGGCATCTGCGGCATCGCATCGTTCACCATGTTTTCGATGGCTGTTCTCTCGGGCCGCATCGACGCCGCCGCGCTCTCCATTGCGCTCTTTGGTGCCTGTCTGGCCTTTTTGCGCTACAACTTCAACCCCGCAAGCATCTTCTTGGGCGACTCGGGGTCGTTGCTTCTGGGCTTTGCGCTGGGCTCCATCTCGCTGCTCAACGTGAGCCGCACCGCCGCACTCACCTCGCTTATCATCCCGCTCATCGTTGCCGGCGTGCCCATCATCGACACGTTTAGCGCCATTGTGCGCCGCAAGCGCGCCCACATTAGCATCGGGCAGGCCGACAAGGGCCACATCCACCACCGCCTGATCCAAGAAGGCTACAACCAAAAACAGGCCGTGCTGCTCATCTATGCCTGGTGCATCATGCTTTCGGCCGGCGCCGCCGCGATTAACCAGGTCGAGGTGCCCATGCGCGTGCTCATCTTTACCGTGCTCGCCATTGGCTCGGCGGCCTTCGCCAAGCATCTACATCTATTTGAGCCCGTGCTGCTCCACCATTACAACAAGCGCACGCACGAAGATGAGCTGGTCACCCCCGACGACCCCGCTTTTAAGCAGGAGGAGCAGGCAGCCGAGGAGCGCAAAGAAGAGCGCCACCACAAGCTCTAGGGCAAGCTGCCGAGGATGTGCCAAGGCACCGTTGGCCAAGCGCGGCCACGCCGCGCCCATCGCACAAGCCACCCCTCTCCCGCCCCTCGCCTACTTACGCCCCGCCCCTCCAATAAACGCGTTATCATCAAAACCTGCGAACGAACGTTAGGAGCAATCATGCCAAACGAGAACAGCTACGAAGTCGCGCTGCAAAAGAGCAACGCCATTCGCGAGGGCCTGGCCAAGACGCCCGAGAAGTTCACCATGCTTACCGGCGACCGCCCCACCGGCCGTCTGCACCTGGGTCACTACTTTGGCACCCTCAAGGGCCGCGTGGAGCTGCAGAACATGGGCGCCAGGACCAACGTACTCATCGCCGACTACCAGGTCATCACCGACCGCGACACCACCGAGCACATCCAGGACAACGTGTACAACATGGTCATGGACTACCTTGCCTGCGGAATCGACCCCGACAAGACCATGATCTACGCGCACTCCGCCGTGCCCGCCGCCAACCAGCTCATGCTGCCGTTCCTGTCGCTGGTGTCCGAGGCCGAGCTGGCGCGCAACCCCACGGTCAAGACCGAGATGGAGGCCTCGGGGCACGAGCTCACCGGCCTTCTGCTCACCTACCCGGTGCACCAGGCCTGCGACATCCTGTTCTGCAAGGGCAATGTGGTGCCCGTCGGCCGCGACCAGCTGCCGCACATCGAGCTCACCCGCACCATCGCCCGCCGCTTTAACAACCGCTACGGCAAGGTGTTCCCCGAGGTCGACGCGCTGCTGTCCGAGACCCCGCTGCTGCCCGGCCTGGACGGTCGCAAGATGAGCAAGAGCTACGGCAACGCCATCAACATCTCGATGACCGCCGAGGAGACGGCCAAGCGCATCAAGAAGAGCCAGACCGACTCCGAGCGCATGATCACGTTCGATCCCGAGAACCGCCCCGGCGTGTCCGGCCTGCTTTCGACGGCCGCCATCTGCACCGGCCGTTCCGAGGTCGAGATTGCCGAGGAGATTGGCATGGGCGGCTCCGGCCAGCTCAAGAAGTACGTGACCGAGGCCGTCAACGAGTACTTCGCACCGATCCGCGAGCGTCGCCAGCGCTACGAGAACGATCTGGACTATGTGAAGGACGTCCTGCACGAGGGCAACCGTCGCGCCAACGAGATTGCCGATCAGACCCTGGCAGAGGTTCAGGACGCCATGGGCATGGTGTACTAGACCGATTTGCTGGCTTGAGCTTTCGATTGCTTTAGGGCGGGCGCTACGACGTCCGCCTTTTTCGGAGCCGGACTGCTTCGGCTCCGCCCATTGCACTCCCCCGATAAACAGGAACGGGCCCGCCGGCAGTCAGTTGCCGGCGGGCCCGTTCCCGAAGTACACCGTTGAATCGCACAGAGGGGAGGAATGCGAATCAAACTCAACAGGGCAGGCTTTTTCATCGCCTATTGCCTGCTCCGTTGCTGAATACAATATAGTTCACCGTGGTTTACTTTGCAGCATCAATATTCGCCGCCATAGCTTCTCCATAAGTTAGCCCCGGTAAACCTGCAACAGAAAACCACCACAAAGGGGACAGGCACCTTTGTGGTGGTTCTGGCCACGGCAGAGCTGTTAGAGTCCGGCAGGCCAACGACAGACGGCCAGGTCGACGTGCATGTCGTCCTTAAACGCCACACCCTCCCCTAGCAAAAGCTCACGTTGAGCATCGGGACCGCCAAAAGCAAAACCCTCGCATATGCGCCCGTCGGCAAACACCACGCGGTGACAGGGAATCTCGCCGGGGCGCGGATTGCTATGCAGGGCATACCCCACATACCGCGCACTTCGTGGTCGACCGGCAAGCAGCGCCACCTGACCATACGTGGCGACCATCCCCTCGGGGATCTGCTCGACCACCTCGTACACCCGTTCAAAAAAGCCCTCAGACGCCATCGCGTGCTCCTTTCAACCGAACCCAGCATAAACCACCACAAAGGTACCTGTCCCCTTTGTGGTGGTTTTGACCGGAAAGCTAGTTGGCGGGGCGGAAGAAGGCTACGGCTACAGCGCCGGGGCCCACGTGGGTGCCGATGGTGGCGCCGATAGTGTGGATGGGCAGCTCACCCTCGGCATGGCCGGCCCACAACGCGGCACTGTCCTCGATATACTTCTTGAGCACCGCATCCGAAAGACCCGTATAGCCGAGCGCCAGCGGCATGGAAAAGTCGATGCCGCCTGCCTTTTCGACCTTTTGGTTCAGCAGGTTGCGGCCGTTCTTGGAACCGCGCGCCTTGCCCAGCTGCACGATAAGGCCGTCCTCGACAGCCACCACGGGCTTTACGTTGAGCAGCGTGCCCACGGCGCCGGCCGCAGCAGACAGACGACCGCCGCGCACCAGGTACTCCAGCGTCTCGAGCAGGCCGATAACCACCACACGGTCGCGCACGGCCTCGACAGCCGCCGCGATCTGAGCTGCACTACGGCCCTCGTCCACCAAGCGCAGCGCATACTCGACCAGGACGCGCTCGCCCAGGGTGACGTTGTTGCTGTCTACCACGAACACGTCGCCACCTGGCGCCTCGGCAAGTGCGGTGCGGGCACTCTGATTGGTGCCCGAAAGCTTAGCGCCCACGGTAATAATCACAGCCTCATCGCCGGCCTCACGCGCCTCGGCAATAGTCTGCGAAAACGCGTACGGGTTGACCTGGCCGGTCTTGGGCAGCTCATCGCGCTCCACGAGCATCTCGTAAAAGCGCTGGTGATCGATGTCGATGCCATCCATGTACACATCGGTGCCAAAGGTGACGGACAGTGGCAAAACGGCCAATGCTGGGTGCTCGGCCGGTGACATATCGCTTGCGGAATCGGTAATAATACGGACGGACATAGCGAATCCTTTCTTGCGCAGGTCCCGCGCAGGGAATTTTGACAGCAAGGCCCCAGCACGGTATACGCGCTCAAACAGGACTATGCAGTTGTTAATTGGAAGCAAAAGCCTTGACGACCTTAGATCTCGCGCAGGGTGTTGAGAATCGTACGCAGCGACGCATACATCTGCTCGCGCTGCTCCACACCCATAGCCTTACCGGTGGTATCGAGCACCTCGCGAATGATGCGGTCCGCCTCGCTCATGCTCTCGCCGCCCAGAGCGGTCAGACGCACCGGAGCACGATACTTAACGGCGGCATCGCCCGAATCATCGACCTCGACGTAGCCGCCCTCCTCCAGATGCGCGAGCGTACGCGAGACGGCGGCGCGGGTCACGCCTGCCATGCGAGCCAGGTCAGCGCCAGTCAGGCCGTCCTTGCTGCGCTCAAGATAGTACAGGCACATCACGTCGGAGCCCTTGAGGCCCAGCCTTGCGCCCTCGGATGTCTTAATGCGCTGGATCTCCTTGTAGAGCCCGCTGATCAGTCCGACAAAGTCCTCGAAACGTGTCTCGTCGTTCTGCTGCATGGGAGACGACCGCCTTTCGCTTGCATAATGCTTACGGGTAAACATCTTAACCGTACTTATCGGCCGCCAGCCCTGCACACCCTATTTGTTAACCCATCAACATAAAAACCACCACAAAGGGGACAGGCACCATTGTGGTGGTTTTGACCGTCGAGTTTGATCCGCAGACTTCGCTACAGCTCCACGCAGGGATTGTCGCGAGTCACAAGCGTCTTAACGACAACCGTCGCTCCCAGATAACGCTCGAGCAACTCAGCGAGGCGATCGATCGCGGCCTGGCATTCCCCCATCCGCTCGGGCTCCACGCACTCAATCGCCAGGAACGCATCGGCCGAATCATCGGACAGCGCCGTGCGAACGCCGTCGCGCCAGTTCCAGCATCGGCACACGGCGCCCGCATCATCGATGTAGGCAAGCTCGCCGGGCAACGTCGGGTCATCCACTTCCTCGCCAAGCGGCAGGAACGCATTGCCACCGTCGGTCACCTTCAGGCGAAGGTCCCCCTCGATCGCATGCAGATCCTCGCCTCCCACGGGCAGCGCGTAGGTCAGCGACACCGTGTTGTAAATATCCACCGCGGGCGTAATGTGGCCCACCGGCTTGCCTTTGAGCATGCGTTTGAGCAAGTTCTCGATCGAGCAGCGCGCGCCTTTCTTGGTCTTGAACAGACGATAGGCCTCGCGCCATGCCTTGACCGGTGCGTTCTCGCTGATAGTGTCGCTGGTCAGATGACGCTCCGCATCGATATTGGCGCGGTCGAGCAACGCCGCAATCGCATCCACGTCCTCTTGAGGAATCTGAGCCGTGGGCTTCATGCCCTCCACGACCACAACACCGACCGCTGCCTGCGGAAACAGCTCCCAGAATGAATCCTCGGCAATAAAGCTCTTCATACGCTCTCCCTTCATTATGCGCGCCCGAGTGAGGGCGCCTAAACAAAAAGCGCCCTTACAACGGCCACCTTCAAAGTCCTACGGTGCCGTCACAAGAACGCTTGCGCTGTCCCCATCCGGAGAAGGGGACGATATGTCAGGCGTATTGTAACCCGAGTCATCCACGTGAGCAAAACCACCACAAAGGTGCCTGTCCCCTTTGTGGTGGATATGGACTCACGGCGAAGCTAGTGACGGAGTCCCAGCAGGCCGCGGCCGCGATGACGGGCCTCGGCGGAAACCTGGGCGTGCGGGCCGGCGGCTTTGACGGACTCGGGCAGGTGCGAGTACTTCTTCTCGAAGTTCTCCTCGAACATCACCGCCAGGTTGTGCGCGGCCTCGTCGTAGCGCGCGGTGCTCTGCCAGTATTGGCGCGGCACCAGGATGCCATCGGGCACGCCGTGGCACGTCGTGGGAATGTCGACGTTAAAGATGTCGTCGTGCACGAACTCGCTATCCTCGATGGTGCCGTCGAGGGCGCGTGCGACCAGCGAGCGCGTGTAGACCAGCTCGATGCGATGACCCACGCCGTAGCCGCCGCCAATCCAGCCGGTGTTGACCAGGTACACGCGCGTGCGGCCGTCGACAATGCGCTCGCCAAGCATCTTGGCGTAAACCATGGGGTCGAGCGGCATAAACGGCTCGCCGAACAGCGAAGAGAACGTGGGCGTGGGCTCGGTGACGCCGACCTCGGTGCCGGGAATCTTAGCCGTAAAGCCCGTCACAAAGTGGTACATGGCGGCATCGGCCGTCAGGCGTGAGATGGGCGGCAACACGCCAAAGGCGTCGCAGGTCAGGAAGAGCACGACGCTTGGAGTGGTGCCCATACCCTTGGTCCACGCGTTGGGAATGTGCTCCACAGGGTATGCCACGCGCGTGTTGTGCGTGATCGAGACGTCGTCGTAGTTGGGCTTGCGGCTCTCGTCGAGCACCACGTTTTCGCAGATCGCGCCAAAGCGGACAGCGTTGAAGATTTCAGGCTCGTGGAAGGCGTCCAGGCCCTCGCACTTGGCGTAGCAGCCGCCCTCGATGTTAAAGATGCCCATGTCGGACCAGCCGTGCTCGTCGTCGCCGATCAGTAGGCGTGTGGGGTTGGCCGAAAGCGTGGTCTTGCCGGTGCCGGACAGACCAAAGAAC
>JAXIYS010000069.1:0-25160 GCA_036304385.1 Collinsella sp.
GATTTCGTAGACTTCGATGATGCGCTCTTCGGGGACCCAGCGCCAGCGCGAGCGGATCTGGAAGCTGCCCAGACCCGTCTCGATGATGCGCTCCATCTCCTCGCGGCGGTAGATGATCTCGCCGCCGGTGGAGAAGTCGGGCATGGGCATGTACTCGAGCAGGTCGCAGTCAGGGTCCTGCAGGTAGTGCATGGTGGCGGTGCAGACCTCGTTGAGGTTGAAACCGCAGATGTCGGACGCCATGGCGACGCCGATGCCCTTGTTGGCCGAGACGAGGATGTTGGGGAACGTGGTGGGCAGCAGGCGCGGCTCCTTCATGGCGCCGTCGTAGCTATCGACGAAGTCGACCGGGTCCTTGTCGATGTCCTTGAAGATCTCGGCGCTGATGGGGGAGAGCTTGGCCTCGGTATAACGTGAGGCGGCGTAGCTCAGGTCGCCCGAATAGTACTTGCCAAAGTTGCCCTTCGACTCCACGAAGGGGGCAAGCAGCGCTTCGTTGCCCGTCGCCAGACGCACCATCGTCTCGTAGATCGCGGCGTCACCGTGCGGGTTGAGCTTCATGGTCTGACCCACGATGTTGGCGCTCTTCTGGCGCTCGCCCTTGAGCAGACCCATCTTGTACATGGTGTAGAGCAGCTTGCGATGCGAGGGCTTAAAGCCGTCGATCTCGGGGAACGCACGCGAGACATTGACGCTCATGGCGTAGGGCATGTAGTTGACCTCGAGCGTCTGCGTGATCGGCTGGTCGGTGACCTCGGAGTGCAGGCCGATGACGTTCTCGGCGTTGACCTGCTTTTTCTTTGGCTGGTTCTTCGTCTTCTTCTTTGCCACGATTTCCTCTTGAACTTCTTATGGGCCGTCGTTATCGATTTGCTGCTACTGCAGGTCCAGCTGGTCCAGGTATTCCTTGCCGTGCTCGGAGATATGGCGCTTGCGGCCTGCCTCGTCGTTGCCCAGCAAAAGGTTGAACATGGTCTCCATCTTGGTGACGTCCTCGGGCTCCACCTTGATCAGACGACGCGTCTCGGGGTTCATGGTGGTGAGCCACATCATGTCCGGATCGTTCTCACCAAGACCCTTGGAGCGGTTGATGGAGCACTTTTGGTCGCCGATCTCCTTAAGGATGCCGTTCTTCTCGAGCTCGGTGTAGGCAAAGTAGGTCTTTTCTTTGCAGTTGATCTCGTAGAGCGGCGACTCGGCGATATAGACGTAGCCCTCGTCGATAAGTGTGGGCACCAGGCGGTAGAGCATGGTGAGCACGAGCGTGCGGATGTGGTAACCGTCGACGTCGGCGTCCGTACAGATGATGACCTTGTTCCAGTTGAGGTTGTCCAGGTCGAAGGCGCCGAGGTTCTTGATGCGCTTGTCTTTGATCTCCACGCCGCAGCCCAGCACGCGCATGAGGTCCATGATGACGTCGGACTTGAAGATGCGCGGGTAGTCTTCCTTCAGGCAGTTGAGGATCTTGCCGCGGACGGGCATGACGCCCTGGAACTCGGCATCGCGCGAGGTGCGGATGGCGCCCGCCGCCGAGTCGCCCTCCACGATGTAGACTTCGCGGCGGGTCTTGTCCTTGGAGCGGCAGTCGATGAACTTCTGCACGCGGTTGGCCATGTCGGTCTTTTGCTGCAGGTTGGTCTTGATGCTCTGGCGCGTCTTCTCGGCATTCTCGCGCGAGCGCTTGTTGATGAGCACCTGCTCCATGATCTTGTTGGCGGCGTCCTTGTTCTCGATCAAGTAGGTCGAGAGACGCTCCTTAAAGAAAGCCGTCATAGCCTGCTGGATAAAGCGGTTGTTGATGGCCTTCTTGGTCTGGTTCTCGTAGGACGTCTGGGTGGAGAAGCAGTTGGTCACCAGCACTAGGCAGTCCTGGACGTCCTGCCACTTAATGCCGCTCTCATTTTTGTTGTACTTGCCCTGTTGCTTGATGTAAGCATCGATGGCGCTAGTGAGGGCGCTGCGGGCAGCCTTCTCGGGCGAGCCGCCGTTCTCGAGCCACGATGAGTTGTGGTAGTACTCCTGCATCGTGAAGGTGCGCGAGAAGCACATGCACGCGGTGATCTTTACATTGTAGTCGGGCAGGTCCTCGCGGTCGCGACCGCGGCGGTCGGCCTCGATAAAGAAGGGCTCGGTAAGGTAGTCGGTACCGACCTTCTCGAGCACATAGTCCTCGATGCCCTTGGGGTAGCAAAAGTCCTCTTCGGAAAAATCGCCGTCGTCGCCCTCGACGCGCAGACGGAAGGTCACGTTGGCGTTGACCACGGCCTGGCGGCGCATGGTCTCGCGATACCACTCGTGGGGGATGCTGATGGAGGTAAAGACCTCAAGATCGGGACGCCACTTGATGGTGGTGCCGGTGCGTTCCTCGTCGCTGGGCTCAATTTCGAGTGCCTTCTTTTTGGCGCCGACGATCTTGCCCTTTTTAAAGTGCAGAGAGTACTTGTTGCCATCGCGCCAAACCGTGACGTCCATGTACTCGGAGGCGTACTGGGTCGCGCACGAGCCCAAGCCGTTGGTGCCGAGCGAGAAATCGTAGTCGCCGCCCTGGTTGTTGTTATACTTGCCGCCGGCATAGAGCTCGCAAAAGACAAGTTCCCAGTTAAAGCGTTTCTCGGAGGGGTTCCAGTCGAGCGGGCAGCCGCGGCCGTTGTCCTCTACCTGAATGGAGCCATCGCGAAAGGCGGTAAGGGTAATGAGCTTGCCGTAGCCCTGGCGCGCCTCGTCAACGGCGTTGGACAGGATCTCGAAGGCGGCATGCGCGCAACCGTCGAGTCCGTCCGAGCCAAAGATGACGGCGGGGCGCAGGCGTACGCGCTCCTCGTCCTTGAGCTGGCGGATACTGTCGTTACCATAGTTTGCGGTGTTTTTTGCCATACTCGCTCTCTCGGTGCTCCCTTGCTGCGTTTAAGTCATATAGATAGTCAAGGTAGCATAGCCCAGCCCGTGGGCGATTCCAACCAACACGAAATCCATCGAACAATCGTTCGGAGTTCGATGGAGATTCGTTTACTCGGACAAAACCGAGTCGGTTCTGTCCGAGTAAGTTTGAATAGCGGATCGAAATTGCTTTGTCCGCATGGCGATGTCGGACATGGTTTTCATAATGACAGATATAGTTGACATTGCCTGATGGATGCAATATATTTCTGTCATGTTGCAACGGATATCTGTCCATTACTACGAAAGGAACTCTGTGCCGGGCAAAAAAAACCTCCGCATGAAGGCAGCGCGCGCGGCGGCTGGCCTTTCGCAAGCTGACTTGGCCGAGGTCGTGGGCGTTACGCGCCAGACCATCGGCCTGATCGAGGCGGGCGGCTACAACCCCACGCTCAATTTGTGCGTGGCAATCTGTAAAGCGCTACGCGTTACGTTGAACGACTTGTTTTGGGAAGACGAGAGCGACGTTGACCCTGACGCTCTTTAGGAGTTCGCTATGAAATTTGAAGATTTAAAACTCATGCAAAAGTGGCGTGAATATGCCGGCCCAAAGGATGAGCGCCTGGAGGCCGAGAGCGCGAAGATCTACAAGATTGGTTTCGTGCTGCTTTCGTTTGGCATGTTGATGATCTTTTTCTACCAGTTTATAGCTCGACAGGTTGCGTGGGTTCACAGCGACGCCAGTGAAATGCCGCATGGCTTTGCAACGCCGTTCGAGGCAGCCATGTATTTGTGGCTCGTTCTCGTGATGTTGATTTGCGCAGGACTGCAAACGCGGAAGGGCTATGTCGATACCAATCGTTTTGGGCAAACCGAGCATCTTCCTGTTGGATATTTCCTGCTTCTCAGCGGTCTTAGCGGCGCCGCGTTCGCGCTTGTTATTGCCGCAATGCGCTGTATCGCTGAGGCGCAGATCGTACCGCTCGAAAACGTCTTTTGGTTGGCGAACCTGGCCACGGGCGTGTTCTGCGGTGCGACGATTTTCGCGGCCACGTTTGCTGGCCTGTGCGCAACGTTTTTCACGGCGAAAAGACGCCGTGCCAAGCTCGAGGCAGAACTCGACTCCACTGACGATAACTAATGCGCAATGGGCTGGCTCTGGGTATCCAGAACCAGCCCATTTGATGTTCGACGAGCCGAGTTGGCGTCTCTCACAAAAGTAACTAGGAGCTAGCGAGGCTTATCAGAATTGACCTCATCGGCGGTGTCGTTTTCGAGCGCCGTGCGGCGGGCGCTGTAGGCGACGAGGCCGGCGCCTGCCGCGGCGAGTGCTGCAGCGGCTGCCGTAAGGGGAGCGTTGACATCGCCCGCGCCCGCAAGCGCGCCCGCTTTTCCGGAGCGCTTGTTATTGCCGTGGTCCTTGCCACTGCCGGAGCTGCTTCCGCCGGAGCCGCCGCCCTCGTCAGTACCGCCGCCACTTGAGCCACCATCGCCGTCCGCCGTCATCGGGGCGTCGTGAAGCCCTGTGGCGTCCGCGCTGTCGCATACGCCGACCTGAACTTCTGAGCGTTCGCATGACGCGTCGGGCACATGAAGCTCGTGCAGTACGGCACCCAGCGCCGAGTTCGCGCCCGGTCGAATTTCCTCGAGCGTTACGGGATCGAGCGCCACCAGATTACGCGCCTTCGCATACAGCGTTACGCGTTTGCCCACTTCGTCGCTCCAGCTCTCGGGGATGGCGAAGCTCATGCGGAACTGTGCCGTGCAACCCGGTGCCAGCACGGCGTTGCCGTTGTCGGCTACCAGCGGGTGCGTTGCAAAAGGTGTGCCCAGCGTTTCGAGCGCGTACTTCACGTGTGCCATGTCGTTGGCCGAAGCGTCCTCGGCAAGCTCTGGATCGTAGATCGATGCCATGCGTGTGTTCGCTCCGAACCCGATGGATGCGCTGGAGAACGGCTGGCTGGAGCCCTCTCGGTACAGATCGATTGTGCCGGCGGTCAGCAAGGTGTTGCCGTCGTTTCGCACCGTGACCATGAAGGATTCGCCTGCTGCTCCGGGCACCATCGCGCCCGAGGTGGCGACTGCGCCCGTCGGAGTGGCACACGCCACCAAGGGCACTTCGATGCCGTGCAGCTCTGCCTCGCTCTTCTCCGCGCTCACAATGTGCGTGGCGAGTGCGGAGAGCATGCCTCCCGACGTCAAAAACGTCGTTATCTGATCGACGGGATGGTCCAGCTCGCACATCACAAACGGCTCCGTGAACAGATCGCCCGCCAAGGTGCTGGCGAAGATGCGGAAGTGCTTGCCCATCACTGCAACCGGGTTGCCTTCTTCGTCGTAGGTTTGTCCCACCTTGCCATCGGTGTTCTCTACATAGAGCACGCACCTGCCGTTGTTGCTTACGCTAAACGATGCCGGGCCACAGCCTGCGGCACCCACGGGCTGCGTTGCAAATGCCGATGCGCCTCGCGTCCACGTAACATGCTGCAGCTGCTCGTTGACAGTTGCCAAAAAGCCCGTGTGCTGCGGCCACGGCACCGCGTGGGGTACTGTGGCATCTGGCGACATAACGCCCCAGCCCGCGATGGACTGGCCGATCACGGCATACGATGCGCAGCCGCAACCGTCTGCGGTCTCGTATGCAACGGGCACCACCATTTTGCCGTTGATGTTCTCGGGCTCACCCAGCTCGATACTCGACGGTGCTTGCGGAAAGCGGAGAACTTGGCGGAACGTCAGGCTGTCGCCCGAAACGTCCGACCATAGGGTAAAGCACTCCAGCGCAACCTCAGCCTCGCTGCCGAGCGCCTTTTCTGCGGTGGTCCCGCGGCGGTGGAGGTAAGCGCCCGACAGACGCCCGTCGACCAGCGTCTTGCCCACCGTGATGCGTGGACACTGCAGACAATGGTGGCCATCCTCCTGAAGGCGGCCGCGCGAGATGCTGCGCCACGACGTGTGCGACATCACGCGAACTCCGTCGTTGCTTATGCGCAGGCGCACAACGGACAGTATGCCGGCTGTGCTTGCCGTATCGAAAAGGGTGTTGTCGCCGTCGGGGCGCTCGCCCGAGACCAGCAGCACGTAAGCGTCCTGGTTTTCTCTTCCGTCCGTATATTCCACTACGTCGAAGTCGTAATCGAATATGCCGTCGCGCTCCACGTCGCCCTCGCCAAAGCCAAGGGGGAAGTCCACGGGCATGGGGGCAGACCACGTGCCGTTTGCCTTTGTGTGCACCACCAGGCGCGAGCGGCCATTGTCGCCGTAGCGCACCGAGGCGATACGGAACAGGCATTCTACGCCGGCGATCATTGCCAGCTTCATGTGAGCTTCGCTGAGCACGCCGGAAAACAGCACGTTGTCGCTCGAGGGCTTGATGCCGCCACGCTCGTCCTCCGATACACCAGCAGAATTGGCGTTGGGGTCCGCAACAGCGTTCGTCGCCTGCTCGATATAGGTGTACTTATACATCGTCGCGGCGTTTTCGTCGTTCTCTATCAGTGCATGGACGAAATGCTCGATCTGTCCCGTGTCGTCGCTTTCTGCATCCGCCTCGAGCTCAATGCGCGTGACCGCTTGATCCCAATCGCGCACGACAGGCGCGGCGTTTACGGCAGTGGCCTTAACCTCGGCGCGTGCGAGCAGCTCGGCGTTGGCGACGATGGTGGCCGATGCGATAAATTGCGGCACGCCGCCCGCCTCGATGTTGCCGGGCGTGCCGAAGCGGGCATCCAGCGTGTAAGGCGTATCTCCACCCAATGCGAGCTCAGAGCGCTGGAGCACATACTGGTTGCCATTGTTCACCGACATATTCCACGAATCGAGGAGTGTGGGCCACGACCCCGACCAAGCCTTGGTGGTCCACTTGAACATTACAAACTGGAGTATCACATCGACATCGACGTCTGCACCTACGCGCAGTCGCGGAAGCTGGTGCCCGTCCGCCTTCTCATACCCAATGAACAGCGTGAGGGATGCGGCGCCGCGCACGGCAGACGAGGCGACGCCTGCAACGCCGGCGCCAAAGGTGACGGCAAGCCCGATCTGGATGGTGAACGATCCCGACGTATTGGAATAGTCGAGCGAAATGTTCTTGAAAAACGCCGCGCCGCTGCCGTGCGTGTGGGCGCCCACGGCGAGCGCCAGTTTTGCCAGCACCCAGGGGTTGACGTTTAAGAAAAACGGCACCGGTCCCAAGGTGAACTGCTCGGTCCAATTGAGGTCGGTTTTTACCTGGAAGAGGGCCTTAATATTGCCAAATGCGGGATCGTTGTTGTCACCCCAGGTTTTGCCCACCCAGTCGTAGACGAGCGATCCGTACAGCTGCGTGGCGATATCCATCGTGAACAGCGGCGTGCAATGGTGGCGAAGGAGCTTAGTGTTTCTTGGATCGGTGCCCGAACCGGCACTCATACTCTTGTACTGATTCCACTTCCCCTCCATCTCGTCGAGGTAGCGGTTTGCCTGCTTGGCGCCCGACTCGCGCGGCGATTTCTTCCAGTACTCTGGATCCGGATTGCCTGAATCGTTCATGTAGCCGACCGGTTTGTATCCTCCGCCAAACAGCACGTACCCGGCAAAAGAGAAATCGAACAAAATGGGGAACGAGGGCATCCAACAGGTGAACTTATTGCCGCCGATGCCGGGAAATGCCGCCGGGAAATCAAACGGAGTGATCTCTTGGTCCATGGTAGTGGGGACGATAGTGGTCGAGCCCGATTCCGCCTTTGCGGCCGGCGCGGTGACAACGGCCATGGGGGAGGAGAGTGTATAGGCCTTGCCCTGGTAGTCGAGGACAAAGCGCAGCTTGCATCCTTCTTCCAGAAGGCTCGACGCTGCATCGAGGAACGTGTCTTCGAGCGTGAACGTCGCCAGATTATCCGCGCCCGATGCGCTGGCCTTGACTTGGCCAATCTGCGTGACGGTTTCGGGCGAGCTGCCCGTGGCGGGCATTACCTTGTTGATGCGCAGCGTTGCCCGCCCGCCCTGCGGCAGATGAGCCTGTACAGTAAAGGCGTGCGTATCGGGCTGTTCGTTTGCCGTGTCGTCCTTCGGCAATGTCATGAACGTAGCGTCGGCGTACTGGATGTCCCATTCGTCGAACGTGAGCTGTCGAAAGTACGGCTTGCCGTCAGAAAGCGGACGCGTTGGCGCGGTTATGGCGGTGCCACCCTGGATACGCGCGAGGGGAATCTCGACATCGCGGTAGCCTGCCATGCTAATGGAGATGCCGCCGTTAAAGTCGTACGCGTCGAGAAGCGTTGTCTCGTCCACGTAGCCTTCCGAAAGAGGCGCGACCTCAAAGATGGCCGTGCCCTCGTCGTCGGTAGTGGCGGAGAGCTGCTTGCCCGCGGCATAACGCGACGCGAGCGTGACCTGGGCTCCCTTGATGGGCATATTCTTGTTGGCGACGTCGATCACAACCACACCAAACATGGTGCGCGAGAGCACCAGGACCTTGAAGGGGTCTTCTTCGTCGGCATAGGCCGCGGTGGGCGCGAACGGCAGCAGGAAGGCATTTTCGCTTCCCGGCACGCGAGGCAACATAATGCTCGCCAGCGAGGATGCTCCGGCAACAAGTAACGAACGGCGATCAAGCATCTTTGGCTCCCATCCCGCAAACATCGGAGGAAATAATCCTATTTTGCGAGAAGGTGCCCCGTGGCGGTAGTGCCGTTCCATGGCCAAAATGTCCAATTTGAGTGCGCGAAATCGCCAGGCCCCCGGAGCGCTTTCGATACGCCGGGCAGTCTGGCCGCTAGCGCAACATGTGGGCAATCAGCTCGGCGCGAGTTCCGATACCAAGCTTGGCATACACTCCTGATAGGCGGTTTTTAACGGTGCCCGGCGATACTCCCATGTGGCGTGCGATTTCAGCGTTGGTCCATCCGCGGCAGGCGAGCATGGCCATGGTGAATTCCGTGGTCGTTAGATCGTCGGCCACGTCCTCGCCCGAATCGGGGTTGTGGATGCGCCGCCAGCCGTAGCTGAATCGATACGTAATCTCGATGATGCGTGCGAAGTCGTCAGGGTATTGCGTTTTTAGACACGCCTCGATAAGCCCCTGCAAAAGGCCGTGGTGCTCGCCGATGAGTTCGATAAGGCCGTCGGGACGCGCAACGTCCCAAGCGGCTCCGAAGTGTGCCTTTGCGGTGTCGATGTCCTTGAGGCTCATGCAGGCCATGGAAGCCGACAAGTGCAGGAACAGCTCCGAGATGGGATAACTTCCCTGTTTCATGATCAGGGCGTTTTCCGCCATGCCCAGACTGCGGCCATATTCGCCGCGCAGGTACAGGGCATGCGCCATCACGTAGCTGGCGAACAGGCGCAGGCCTTCGGGCAGATGCGCCGCAAGCGGATAAAACTCTTCGGCGGAATGCGGGGAAGGCAAGTGCAGCAGGACGCTCGCGGCGGAGGCGAATAGGATATGCGTGGCGTGGACGGCGGGCGATTCCTCGTCAGTTGGCGTATCGAGGATGCCCGCAAGGCAACGGCGGGCATCGGCGATACGATTGAGCGACAGACTGGCATATCCGCAGATAAGGCATGCGGAATAGCGCAGTGCGGGGTCGGTGGCGTCAAGATAGGGGCGTGCCGTCTTGGCAGCGAGGGTGGCCTGTCCGCGAAAGTACAGCGCTTCTGCCGTGGCGATGGTGCGCGAATCGGGGTCGGAAATGCTTGTAACCGCAGCGTCAATCTGCCCCGGCACAAAGGCAGTGCACATCAACGGCATGGGAATGCGCGGGTAGCCATCGCAGTCCATCTTCCATCTCCCATCAGGTGGCAACAATGCAGCAATTGTACTCCTGTTGCTCGGGACCGGAATTTGTGGGTATCGCCTACGATTATGCCGAACGTATAAAGGAAGAGTCTATTGGCGATGCTCCCAAGGTGGCTACTGAAGCCTAGCTGACCTCGACATTAGGAAAAATTGCCGCCCCTACAAAAAGCTCTGCCGCAGCGATGGGAAACGCATCTTCTGGGCATTCCGGCGTCTCCAGCCAGCGCTGGACTGCTGCTGTCGCCTGCGCGTTGGCGAGCGAGGCGTGGGGACCGTCCGGCGACCAGCGGTGACGGGCGAGCCCTGCCGCGTGTGTGGGCCTCCATCGGCGTAGACCCGTGACCCCCATGGCATCGGAGAAGTCCACCATGGCGTCCAGGACCTTACCGTCCGGCATGTCCAGCCTAGCGGCTCTCTTGATTCCGAGGTCGAAGGGGGCGTTGTGCAAGGCATATGGGGCCGAGTGGAAGTGGATCAAAAGAGCGTTACTTGACGTTTCATGCATAATGCCAACCGTCCCGCGACATCACGTTCGCAGCGCGCAGGGGCCGGAGAACCTTCGCGATGAGAGTTGACGTCTAATACCTTGCATCGTATAGTGTGTATAGCACAGTATATGACGAGAGGAGGTGTGCGGATGGAGGCACAGATGAAGCGCGGCTTCCTGGAGGCCTGCGTGCTCGCGGCCGTCTCCGGCGAGGAGTCCTACGGCTACCAGATCGTGAAGGACGTACCGGCGAGCATGGGGCTCACGGAGTCGACGCTCTACCCGCTGCTCAAGCGCCTGGAGAAGGCCGGGTGCATCACGGCGCGCTCCGCCGAGCACAACGGGCGGCTGCGCCGGTACTACCGCATCACGGACGACGGGCGAGCGCGCATCGAGGAGTTCCTGGCCGAGTGGCCGTCCGTACGGGAGATTTACGCATACGTTGAGGGGGCGCACCATGACGCGTGATGAGTTTCTGGGCCGGTTGGGCGAGCTGCTCGCCTGCCTGCCGGCCGAGCAGGTGGAGGAGACCAAGGCGTTCTATGCGGAGGCCATCGCCGATCGCATGGAGGACGGTATGAGCGAGGAGGAGGCCGTGGCCGCCATGGGCACGCCCGGCGAGGTGGCGGAGGCCACGCTCGACGACCTGCCCGCCGTGCCGCGCGCGATCGCGAGGACGCGCCAGCGCAGCACCGCGCTGCTGTGGGTGCTGACCATCGTGGGCTCCCCGGTGTGGGTGCCGCTGCTCGCCGCCTTCGCCGCCGTGGTCGTCACGGTCTATATCTGCATCTGGGTGCTGGCGCTCTGCGTGTGGATCGTCGCGGCGGCACTCGGGGGCGTGGGCGTAGTTGAGCTCCTGTTTGCCGTAAGCGGCGTCACCATCGGCCACTTCCCGTACGCCCTCGCCTCGGCGGGCGTGGGGCTCGGCCTCGTCGGCGTGGCGCTCTTCGTTGGTGCTGGCGCTTGGGCCGCCTCAAAACAAATTGCGCGCCTCTCGGCGCTCTGGGCGAGGAAGGCCGCCTCGCCCTTCTGGAAGGGTAAGAGCGAGAAGGGCGGCGCTGCCGCGCATCTCGCGGCGTAGAAAGGAGTGAGTACCATGACCAGCGCGAAGAAGATCTACCTCGCCGTGGCGGGCGGGCTCGTTGCCGCGGGTGTTGTCCTCGCGGGCATTGGCTTTATCGCTTCGGGCTTCGACCCGGCCGTGTTCACAACCCAAATCGACACGCGCGACAGCACCATCGTGCTCGGCGGCGTCGAGGTGGACGACCCGATGGGCCTCCCCCTCATCGAGCAGCTCGCCAATCTGGGCGAGATCGACACCTCCGGCGTCGCGGATCCCGCCGCGCCCTAGGCGCAGCGAGCCCGGGCGCTCTGCCCGCCAAGCTGCGTAAGCCGGCGAAACCCGAACCTCAACCTCTACGCAACTGGCCCCAAGCCTGCGCCGATTCGCTCTCAGCGCCGCGCGGGGGCCCGTGACGCATGCCCAAAAAGGTATGAGGAGAAAGGAACGCGATGACGACAACCACGCCCTTCCGCCTTCACGGGGCCACGCAGGACCGGAAGCGACTGGGCCGTGCGGTGGGGCTGTGCTTGGATTGGCTACACTGATATGGACAGTTCCGTGAGGGGCGCGAGAGACGGGACTCTGGGGAGATCTTCGAGGAGGAGTGTCTCGACTGGAAGCGCGGGTTCAGTGGAGCAGGAACCTAATCTCTGTCTCTCCTGCTTTTTTGATTTGTTGAGAAGCCGGCATTTGGGGGCATTTTGGATAGCGAACAGTTCAAACAAGAAGCCGAGAAAATAGAACAAAGCCTGAGTGCCTTGAGAGTCGCCGAGCGCAATGCAGCGATTCCCTTCATGAACGGCGACTTTACCCAATGGGATCTATATCTGGCATCCTCCTCTGAGTATGCGATGAGACTGATAGACGGATTCATCTCCATGCTCGAGTCGAGGAATCTTGTTTGCGTCGCCCAGCTTCTCCGCGCACAGGTTGGAGTCTGCCTGCGGACATTCGCATTATTCGCCGCCGAAGACCAGGATGACTTTCTCAAGCAGGTGTTTCAAGGTGTGCCTGTGAACAAGCTGAAAGATTTCTCGGGTGAGAAGATGTCCGATGGAAGACTTCAAGACTTACTCGAGAAGTTCGATCCAAAGGTAAAAGATGTATACAAGGTGACGTCTGGATTCGTCCACTTCTCCATTGATATTCTGCCGAGCATGGGTGTGCCTGGGGAGGGCTATGAGGTCGAGTTTAATTTTGGAGCCGAGCCCAACGAGAGAAACAATGCGCCTCTCGTGGAATGCGGCAAGGCGTTCTGCCACTATGTCGACCTGCATCTCCAGATGCTCCATAAGGTGATTGCTTCGGATGAATGGTATGCCGATCGATTCCGTATCGATTCCGATGGTCCTGCAGACGAGGCCTCGAAAAGCGAGAAGGTGTAGGTCGAACGCATTGACGCTGCCTTGACAGCATCCCGATATGATAACGAATGGGAGGTTCCCTGCGAAATGTGCGCCTCTGTATATTCTCGCTAGGACGCCCTCGACCGATAAGGCATCGTTGAGTTCAATTTGAGTTCAGCTCGGGTGCCTGAAAATCGCCCAACTCTGATAAAAGGGGAGACGACGGTACACCACGTAGACGAGAGGCTATGGAAGTGCACGATTTGATTATATTGGCGCGCTAAACCGCCCCGCTGCCCAACTTGAACTCCGCTCACGCGTGTATGGGGCTGCGAGAGGTAACGGCCTGCGGCCTCCTTTGTGTGCTCGATGATATCTTCGAGCATGCCGGGCATGGCGGAGACATTCGCTGCAATCCAGCCGTGTTCAAGCGCCGTTTCGGATAGGAGCGAGAGGGGGCTGTCTTGCCCGTTTCCCTTGCACCCGTAAAGATGGTTGACAGTTTGGGGTCTCCCGGGTCTTTAGCTTTTACCGCGCTAGATGCCTCATGGAAACTGTTGGACTTTAATCAGACAGACCCAGCATGTCGTTTTCCTCCATGAGGACATCGGCTAAAACCGCAACACCTATGCTTGTTTAAGCAAACCTCCTGATAGTCGTGGAGCTGCTGTAGCCCGACATGCAGGACATCGCTCGGCTTAAACACCGGATGCCGCATTCGCGAAACGAGTTGCGGTGCACCCTGTTCCAAAAGGCTGCCAAGTACCATGGCGTGAGCGTTGGGGTAGCCATCATTCAGCGTGGATACATCCGGATGCGCATAGATCCAGACGATTCCAACGTTCTCGTATTTCCCGTGCAGGTAATCGAAGAGGGCAGGCGACACCATACAGTTGCCGCCGACGGTCACGACTCTGTCGGGGTTTTCTGCCGCAAGCTTCCTCTGCGCATCCTGAATCCCCGCCAGGACTTCGTCCTCGGCATAGATGCGAACTCTCTCCCATTTCTCATGTCCAAGTTTTGGGACGCGTTTCACAATGTCGAGTGGGATTCCTGGACAGTCGGATCACGTGGTGGCCCCCTTTGAGAGGGTCACGAGCATCACGGTCCCGTTCTCGGAACTTTCTTCGACCTCTACCGTGCCACCGTGAAGCGCTGCAATCTCCCAAACGAGCGCTAGTCCGAGTCCTGCGCCGCCGTATGCCCTGCTGCGGGATTTATCCAGGCGAAAGAACGGTTGGAAGATGCTCTCACGGTACTGCTTGGGTATTCCCGGGCCCTGGTCCTCGACTCGCAGGAACACATGGCTGTCGTTGTCGCGGATGGAGACGTTGACAGTCGAGCCGGTGCGGCTGTAACGGATGGCATTTTCGACCAGGTTAAACACCAGCCGATAGAGGAGCGTGTCGCTCCCGATTACTAAAGCGTCTCCAGCACAATTGAGGGCTATGCCCTACTTTTCGGCAAGTGGCGCAAGGTCGGTGAGGACCTCTTCGGACAAAGGACCAAGTTCCACATCGTCCTCGCAAGGGACGCTGCGGAGCTCACTCATCTCGAGCAATACCTTGGCCATTCGAGACATGCGCTCGGTTTGTTCTTGTAGCAGGCCGAGCAGCTCGGCTGTTTCGGATTGTAAGTTGGAGCGCTCGGAGACAAACAGTTCAATCTGTGCTTGCATAAGGGCGAGCGGGGTGCGCAGCTCGTGTGCGGCGTTGCCGGTAAACTGACGCTGTGCAGAGAACCCTTCGCCAAGACGGGCGATCATGTCGTTGAAAGAGGCGCTGCATCGTTGTAGCTCGGTGGGCACATCTTCACTGAGCCTGATTTCGCTTAGGTTGTCAGGTTGCACACGCTCAACCTGGGCTGCAAAAGCCCGTAGCGGTTTGAGCGCACGACCGCTCACAAAGTATGCCAGCGCGCCGCCAAGGAGTGTGACTCCAGCCGTGATGCACCAGGTTGTCGTGCCAAAAGACTCCTGTGCGTCGTTTACGACGATTGTGACCTTGTCATCGAGGGCCGTTTTCGTTGGGTCGAACACCTGGGGCGAATCCGCGCCGGCAGCGTTAAAGGCCGAGATGTCACTGCCGATGGCATCCATATAGCGCATGCCCGTATAGCCGACCAGGCAGTTCGTCAGCACGCACGCCGCACACGTCAGCAGCGCCGTCATGATCGTTATGCGCCATTGCAGCGAAAGCCTTTTCATTCGCTATCCTCCATAACGTAGCCCTCTCCAATCCGATTGCGAATCGGGTCGTATCCCAAAGCGCTGCGCAACTTTTTTCGGAGCGACGAGATGTGAACGCGGGTTGCGTTGCTAAAACAGTTCACGGTGCTATCCCAAACGTGCTCGATAAGCTCCTCTTGGCTTACCGGTCGCCCCTGATTAAGCATCAGGTATTCCAAGATTCCCGTTTCCTTGCGTGTAAGAGATAAGGCCTCGCTGCCCACGGAAGCGATGCGCGCCTTGGTGTCAAAGCTGAGTTTTCCGCAGGTTAATACTATGTCGCTTTGTGCGAAGCGCCTGAGGGTAAGGCTGCGGATCCTTGCTGCAAGTTCGTCCAGATGAAACGGCTTGGTGAGGTAATCGTTGGCGCCGGCATCGAGTCCGTCGACTTTATCGGATACTTCGCCACGCGCGGACAGAATCAGTACCTTGGTCTCGCAATCGGTTTTCCTAAGTTCCCTGAGCACGGTCATGCCGTCGACATGGGGAAGATTGAGGTCGAGTACCACGAGGTCAAAGGCTTCGATGCCCAGCAGGTCGAGCGCCTCCTGTCCATCGTGACAGCAGTCGACGCTGTACGCCAAGTTTCGCAAACTGCGCGCGATTGCATCGCACAGTGCTCGCTCGTCTTCGACGATCAAAATACGCATAACAGTCTCCTTGCACATTCCAAATCGCGCTTAACACGGATTTTATAGTCGATATGGTCCAATGGTCGCGTAACGAAAGGAGTGGTCGAGTTGTTCAAAGCGGTAAAACCCATGGTACAGGTCGCTTTGTTGATCGTCGGAATTGCCATGGTGTGCTTTGGTGTTATGCGTGACGAGGCGGATGCCGTGCTGGCCAAAGCGATTAGGCTGTGCTTGGAGTGTATCGGAATTGGATAAAAGAGAAAACACTGCGTCGCATGTTTTGGCCCGATTTCGCGGATTCATTCAGGCGGCGGCGACGCTGGTCACCAATATTCACCTGCCAAACTTTGCCAAAGGAAGCATCTATCAGGGCGCGGGAAAAACAGTCTGCGTACCTGGACTTAACTGCTATTCGTGCCCCGCGGCATCGGGTGCGTGCCCCATCGGGTCGTTCCAGTCGGTGGTAGGTTCATCCAAGTTCAACTTTTCTTACTATGTTACCGGTACGCTCATTTTGCTCGGCGTGCTGCTGGGACGCTTTGTATGCGGCTTTCTGTGCCCGTTTGGCTGGCTGCAGGAGCTGCTTCATAAGATTCCCGGCAAAAAGTTCTCCACGAAAAAGCTCAAGCCGCTCACGTACATCAAGTACGTCGTGCTGCTGTTTGCCGTGGTGCTGCTGCCCGTCTTGGTGGTTAACGACGTGGGCATGGGCGACCCGTTCTTTTGTAAGTACATCTGTCCACAGGGTGTGCTCGAGGGCGCCATTCCGCTGGCCATTGCCAATGCCGGCATTCGATCTGCGTTGGGACATCTCTTTACTTGGAAACTTGTCGTTCTCATTGCCGTGGTAGTGCTGAGTGTTTTGTTCTACCGCCCCTTCTGCAAATGGATTTGCCCGCTCGGCGCATTCTATGCGCTCATGAATAGGGTGTCCTTGTTGGGGATTCAGGTTGACGCGTGCAAATGTGTCTCGTGCGGCAAGTGCTCAAAGGTTTGTCAGATGGACGTTGATGTGGTCCGCGCGCCCAATCATGCCGAATGTATCCGGTGCGGAAAGTGCATCGGGGCCTGTCCTGTCGATGCCATCAGCTATCGCTATGGCCTGGATGTGTCGGCGGAAAAGCTTCCCTTGACCGCCGATAAAAAGTAAACAAGCTTCGACAAAACGGAGGAATGACTATGAAGCTTTCTAAGATTGCGGCCCTGTTTAGGGTGCCGGTATTGGCCTTGTGCCTTGTGGCGTGCTCGGCACCCGGTGGCAATGCGAGTAAATCTGCGGGCTCCGATCCTAAGATCGCAGAACTCACTGCACAGAAGCCGACCAATGCCGACGAGGCCGCCGAGTTGTATGCAAAACTCATGCAGAAGGAGAACGAGATCTTTTCGAGTGATAACGCGCTGTGGGAAAAGGTATTCAACGCGGCAAATAAAGACTCGACAATGATTGAGGACGGCAGCAATTACGGCGATTTCCTGCTCAAGACCATCGACGGCGCCAAGGATGAGTTCACGGCGGATGAGCTTAAGACGCTCAAGGCCGGTGCACAGCAGATCAAGGAGATCGAGGACAAGCTCGAGAGCCTGGAGAAGGAGTTCCCCGGCTGTGGAAGCACGCCGAGCTCAGGCGAGAGCGTCGACGCTTCGACCGCTGGCATGACGGCTGGTGCCAATGCTTCGAGCGAGGCGACGAAGTTCCCCAGCTTTACGGGCAAAGACCTGGATGGCAACGACGTGAGCAGCGACGAGCTGTTCGCTAAGAACAAGGTCACCGTCATGAACTTCTGGTTCACCACTTGCAAGCCGTGCGTGGGCGAGCTGGGCGATCTTGAGAAACTGAATAAGGAGCTTGCCGAGAAGGGCGGCCAGGTCGTGGGCGTCAATTCCTTTACGCTCGATGGCAACAAGGGTGAGATTGCAGATGCCAAGGACGTGCTGAGCAAGAAGGGTGTGACATATAAGAACATCTGGTTCAAGTCGGATAGCGAGGCCGGTAAGTTTACGTCAAATTTGTTCTCGTTCCCGACAACGTATGTCATCGATCAGAATGGCAACATCGTAGGGGAGCCCATCGTGGGAGCCATCAGCTCCGCCGAGCAGCGCGCAGCACTCGACAAGCTTATCAACCAGGCGATTGCGAATAGCGAGCAGTAAAAAACACGTAAAGCATCGCGAGGATCGTGTGTCGCTGTGCGGAGTAGTCCGCTGCCTTTCAAGATAATCTCCACCATATAGAGGCCCCACTTGGGGCCTCTTTTTTTGGACGCCGTCCCGTTCGTTTTTTGATGCGGTTCCCTACATTCCTCACTGGTGTCGGTGAAAAATGGGGATAGAGTAGGACAAACGCGTCGAATACGAACGGTGGAGGAGAGCGGGCAAGTGCGCCCGTGCAGGAGAGGTTGCCGTCCATGCTGGAGCTCAAGGGCATTTGCAAAAGGTACGTTACGCAGTCGTTTACGCAGGTGGCGCTCGACAACGTAAGCCTGTCTTTTCGTGATAACGAGTTCGTGGCCATTCTGGGTCCCTCGGGTTCGGGTAAAACCACGATGCTCAACGTTATCGGCGGGCTCGATCATTTCGATTCCGGCGACCTGCTGATCGACGGTATTTCGACCAAGGACTTTCACGATCGCGATTGGGACGCCTATCGTAACAACCGCATCGGCTTTGTGTTCCAGAGCTATAACCTCATTCCGCATCAGACCATCTTGGAAAACGTTGAGCTGGCGCTTACGCTCACGGGTGTGGGCCATGCCGAGCGCCGCCAGCGTGCACGTAGGGCGCTCGAGGCAGTTGGTCTGGGCGAGCACGTGAACAAGCGCCCGAGCCAGCTTTCGGGTGGACAGATGCAGCGCGTGGCCATCGCCCGTGCTCTGATCAATGATCCCGAGATTGTGCTGGCCGACGAGCCGACCGGCGCTTTGGATTCCGCAACGTCCGTGCAGGTCATGGACTTGCTCAAGGACGTGGCGCGCGACCGTCTGGTTATTATGGTCACGCATAATCCTGAGTTGGCGTACCAGTACGCCACGCGCATCGTCAACCTGGCGGACGGCAAGATTACCGACGATTCCGACCCCTTTGATGTAGCAAAGGCCGCGCGTCGCGAGGCCAAGCCTACGCGCAAAACCTCGATGAGCTTTGTGACGGCGCTGGGGCTTTCTGCCCGAAACCTCATGACCAAAAAGGGCCGCACGGCCATGACGGCCTTTGCGGGCTCGATTGGCATTATCGGTATCGCGGCGATTCTGGCGCTGTCCAACGGCGTAAACGGCTACATCAAAAAGGTCGAGGAGGATACGCTCTCGAGCTACCCGCTCACCATTTCCAAGCAGGATTACGACCTGTCGTCCATGATGGGTGGACAGGGGGCCACGGATGATGACTCGCCTGAAAACGTGGATTTGTCCGACGACAGCGCCGGCGGCAAGGCTAAGGGAACCGATAAGATTCCCGTGGTCACGGCCGTAAAGGATATGTTTGCGAGCGTTAAGTCCAATGACATGACGAGCTTTAAGGCATGGCTCGATGCCGGTGGCGATGGCATCGATAAAGAAGTCAATGCCATCCAGTACGGTTATGGCGTGACGCCGGTTGTCTATCGTGCGGGCAAGGGTGACGAGAAACCCGTTCGGCTGGTGCCCAACGCTATGACTGAGGCAATGAGCGGCGGCGCGAGTTCGGCGGCGACGGTGAGCATGGAATCCATGGGAACCTCGGTCTTTAACGAGATGATTGACGACCAGAGCTTGCTCGACAGCCAGTACGATGTCGTCGCCGGTCATTGGCCCACGTCTGCTAACGAAGCCGTAATGGTGCTTTCGAGCCTTGGAACGGTGGGCGACTACACGCTCTATAGCATCGGCGCGCTGGATATCGATGAGCTCAACGACCTGGTTAACAGCGCCATGGCGGCCGACGGTGGGGTCGAAACGCCCGAGACCGGCACCGATTTTACCTACGACGATGCGCTGTCTACGACGTTTAAGGTGCTGTCACCGGCCGATGCCTATCGCAAAAACGAAGAGACCGGCATGTGGACTGACATGTCTGGTGACGCCGACTTTATGGCCGCCAAGGTTGCCAACGGTATCGACGTGCACATTGTGGGCGTGGTGCGACCTAACGAGACGGCCAATGCGAGTGCGTTATCTCCGGGCATTGCCTATACGCATGCGCTGACCCGCCAGCTTATGGAGCGCGCCGCCGATTCGCAGATTGTGCAGGAGCAACTCGCCCACCCCGAGACGGATGTCTTTACGGGCAAAACCTTCGACGAACTGCAAGGCGAGGCCAAGCAGGGCGTGGATCTGGGCAGCATGTTCAGTGTGGACGAGGTGGCGCTGAAGAGTGCGTTTTCGTTCGATACATCTGCACTCTCGGGTGCAGCCAGCGGTATGGACCTTTCTGGTATCGATTTGTCCGGGCTGGACATTGACCTTTCGGACGTTGGGAGGGACATCGACTTCAGCGACATCATGGCCAAAGCGCCGGCCCCGGATTTCTCGGGCATCTTTGACGGTCTGGAACTCACGCCCGAGCAAATGCAGCAGGTGGGAACGCTTGCCAACCAGCTGTTTGAGGGCTTTTTGCAGTCTGATCAGTTTAGGGCGCTGTCACCCGAAGACCTTAAAGATGCGTCAAAGCTTGCTGCCGCATTCTCGGCATATCTTGAGAATGATACGGCAGCCCAGCAAATCCTGGCCCAGCTCAAAGCGTTCGGCGGCGATGCCCTGGCCGAGCGCCTGCAACAGGCGATGACCGACTATGTGCAAAAGCAGCTGGCTCCGTATCTGCAACAGGCTATGGATCAGGTGATGAAGTCGATCAGCGATCAGATTGCGGCGACGGTGTCAGCTCAGCTCAAGGCAGGCGCAGCAGGGCTCATGGGCCAGATGGCGACGCGGATGTCGTCGAGTTTTGCTAGCCTGGCGAGCGCCATGCGCGTGGATGCGAGTGCCTTTGCTCATGCCATTCACTTCAACATGGACGCCGAGGACCTGAGCTCGCTCATGATGAGCTATGCCAAGGCGTCGAAGCTCACCTACGATAACAATCTGACCACACTGGGCTATGCGGACGAGGCCGACCCCATCTCGGTCAAGATTTTCCCGCGCGACTTTGAGGCCAAGGAGCGCGTACTCGATCACATCGATGCGTACAACAAGCAGGTCAAAGCCGCTGGCCATGATGATCGGGCAATTTCGTACACCGACTACATGGGCATCATCATGGGTTCGGTGACCGACATCGTGAACACCATCAGCTTGGTGCTCATCGCATTCGTGAGTATCAGCCTGGTGGTGAGTTCCATCATGATCGGCATCATCACCTACATCAGCGTGCTGGAGCGCAAAAAGGAGATTGGCATCCTGCGCGCGATCGGCGCGTCGAAGCGCAACGTGGCCAACGTATTCAATGCCGAGACCTTTATTGAGGGGCTTATCGCCGGTGTCTTTGCCATTGTCGTCGTGGTGGCCGTGAGCTTCCCGGTTAATGCCTGGGCGCTTGCTGCCAAACAGGTGCCCAATCTGATGAGCCTGCCCGTGCAGGATGCGCTGGTGCTCATTGCGATTTCTGTGTTGCTAACGGTCGTTGCCGGCCTGCTGCCCGCTCGCAGCGCGTCCAAAAAGGACCCCGTGGAGGCCCTGCGCTCCGAATAGCGTGGCAAAGGAACGGTCCTTTGTCGCATTGAGCGGCTTGTGAATTCGAGGTCTAATACTTTTCCGAGAAGTGAACGAGTGAAAATAGACCCCCGAAGCATCGGCGCTTTTGTGATGCAATTTCCTGCGGTTTTGCCAGTCAAATCCTGCGGTTTTGGCGCCAGAAAATGTCGATGCTTCAGGGGTCCAAAAACGGTCGTTCACTTCTCGGAAAAGTATTAGACCTCGAGATATAGACGATGTTCGCGAGCGGCAATTAGATCGAAAGCCTTTAGTTCTTCTTTGCAGAGAGCATGAGCCTAATTTCCGGATGGGTGTATTCGTCGAATTCTTCTGCGGCCTCGGTGTCAAAGGTGTAGTACGACTTGATAGATTCGTCCTCCGTCTTGATGCTGATTTCTTCATATAGGGAGCCAGCTAAAAATGTCTGTTTAAATTCATCCGACAGGCTGCATGGCGTGAGGAGGCCCGGTGTGGCAACGGAAATGTCCAACCCGTTGAGCGGGGCGCAGAGCGTCGCGATATCCTGCTCGGCGCGGGCGAGGTTGTCTGCGAGGCTTGCCTCGGGGTCGATCTGACTGACGTAATCGACGTCCGTGAGCATGCCGTCTGCATCAAAAGAAAGGTAGACATAGGCAGCTTGAGCGCCAAGGTCATTGTCGCGCAGATAGCCGATAATGCGGTAGCCGTAGTCGTGATACGACTCGTATGGGTCGTCTGCCGCGACGCGTTCGCACACGGGCTCCAAGGCATCTTGCGCGATGGCGAGCTGCTCGGCGGCTGCAGCCTTTCTTGCCTGAAGCTCGTTATTTCCCTGGACAAACTGCGGGATGTAGACGTCAAGCAGCACAATGGCGGGCACTGCGATGAGCACGATAATCTGTTTCTTGGCGCTCGGAATCACAACGCCGTATGCGGCCGCCATGGCCTCGGCATTGCTCGAGGTTTCGGCCAGCACGTCTGCCGCCGTGGCGACTGCCCCTACGGCGCCGGCGACCTCCGCGGCGCCGCCCAGGTTGCGCGCGAGATCGTTATCACTGTTCTTGAGCAGGTGGCCGGCAGCTTGCGTGGCGAGCACACCGGCGACCTCCGCGGAGCGGTCTTTGTTGGTCTGGGCCACCGCAAGCCTGCCCTGCAGCTCCTTCCACTGTTTGCCCTGCATTCCAAAGCGCGGCGCAAGAGCGCAATAGCAAAAGATGGCGAGTTCGATTGCGGTGAGTGCGATGGCGGTATATATGCCCGCGGGTTGGAATTCCTTTTGATGGAACGCGATATCGTTGATCATTTGGAGCGGCAACATCAATAGGCATGCTACGAACGACATGACGAGTGCGGTCGCTGCGATTTTGGGGTATGTGCAGTACCGCTGGATGCGTTTCTTTTCTTGCTCGGTGAGCTGCTGCATGGGGCCTCGACTCTCATCGTTTTTCGGGGGCGATGCGCACACGCTCTTGAGTATAGATGAGTGGAGGATGTCTGTTGTTCATACATGGCGGTCAACAGCGTGCTGTTGGTGCTCGCTTGATCGTGGGCGCCATTCACCTTCGTTGCACAGCGACGACTGGTTGGCTGGTTGGCGTCAAGTAACCGCCTCCGCCTTGTGGGCCGCCTCAAGGACAAGGCATAATGCATGTGACAAAGGGGCAGTCCCTTTGCCGCATTGATCTGAGAGTAGATGTTGATGATTCTATCGTTGGCCCCCATGGAGGGGATTACCGGGCATGTGTTCCGTCGCGTGCATGCGGAGTGCTTCGGCGCACTCGATTGCTATTACACGCCGTTTTTGCCGCCGCCGCGGGTGGGCAACCGCTTTGGCGGCAAGGCGTTTAAGGAGATCGATCCTGCCAATAACCAGGGGCTTAACGTAGTGCCTCAGCTGATGTCCAAGAACGCGGACGAGTTTGTGTGGGCGGCACAGGTGCTCGCCGACATGGGCTATCGCGAGGTCAATCTCAACTTGGGTTGCCCCTCGGGGACGGTTGTCGCCAAGGGCAAGGGCTCGGGTTTCTTGCGTAATCTCGACGAACTTGAGGTGTTCTTGAGCGACGTGTGCGAACGCTCGCCGTTGCCGGTATCGGTCAAGACCAGGCTGGGGCTGGAGAGCGATGACGAGTATGAGCGCGTGCTCGATCTGTATTGCCGCATACCGTTGGCAGAGCTGATCGTGCACCCGCGCGTGCAAAAGGACCGCTATACGGGCACGCCGCGCAAGGAGTTCTATGGCGAAACGCTGGAGCGCGCGCCGTTTCCGGTCGCCTATAACGGTGACATTTTTGATCTTGAGGATATGGACGCGCTGGTGGAGGCCTATCCCGGCACGCGCCATGTGATGTTGGGGCGTGGCCTGCTCGCGAACCCCGCGCTGGCTCGCATGGTCAAGGGCGGCCCAGCTGCAACGGTTGCTGAGCTGCAGCGCTTCCACGACACGCTGTTTGCGGCATATGCAGAAGAGATTGGCGGCAATGCGGTCTTCCGCATGAAGGAGTGGTGGTTCTACGCCAAGTGCGCTTTCGCTGATCCCGCTACCGTCCACAAGATCGTGCGCAAGACCAAAAAGGTTGACGAATACCGCGCCGCCGTCGAGCGCGTCTTTCGCGAGCAGCCACTTGCACCCATAGCCCGCTTCCACGGCTAGTTAGTCGTCGGGGACGTTCTTTAACGACTAGTCATTTAAGAACGTCCCCGATGACTATGCTGCACTAGAGCAGGTTCTCCTGTACCCACGTGATGATGTCACTCGATTCGTAGAGCGGCTTGCCGTCGATGAACAGGCAGGGAACCTGGCGTTTTCCGCCGACGGCGATGAGCGTCTGCTCGGCATCGGGGTCGGTCGAGATGTTGCGCTCAGGGATGGTCACGCCGTTATCGGCCAAAAAGCGCTTGACCTTTATGCAATACGGGCAGCCGGTCATAACGTACAGAGCGAGCTCGTGATCAGTAGCCATAGGTCTCCAATCGGTTGAGGTTTTGATTGAAATACCCAAAGCTGCCGCGGTCTATGCGCGCGTCAACGACGACTCGATGGCCTGCACCAGAAACGCCGTGGCTCCGGTGCCGCAGGGCTTGTCGTAGTAGTCAACAAAGCGCTGGTCGGCAAGATAGCCGTGGGCGAGGCCCAGGTACGCCTCGTCTTGGGGCTCGCATCCCCAGTTGAGAGCAATCCAGCGACGATGCATCGCGACAAGCTTACGAGCCTCGTTGCTCTCTGGGTCGCCAATGCCCATGGCAATCGAAAGCTGGCCCAGAACAGCGCGTTCAAGTTCCTTCATGTCGTTCCATGTCTCGGGGTCCATGTCCAGCAGCGTTTCGTTTGCCGCATCGATGGCCTCATCGCCATAGCGCGCCCGCGCTTCGGCGCCGTAGCGCTCCTCGTTTTCCTGCACGGTGCGCCAGCGCTCCAGTTGCGGCAGGACGGCGCCCATGAGCGAGACAGCTTCGTCGAGCGACATACCGGTGTTTTGTGCCAGGCGCGGGGCACAATCCTCAATCATTGCCTCCATGGTGGTCTCGTAGATGTACTTGCCGTGGTCGTAGCACCACTTGCAGTAATGATTGGTCGCGGTGCCCGTGGCATCGGTGCCGCAGTCGTCGGGCGTGAGTATCATGCCGCAGCTCTGGCAATAGTGCTCGGGCATTTCGAGCAGGTGGGACAGCGGTTCTCCGGTTACGGCGGCGATGAGCTTCATCATGTCGATGCCCGGGGTGACCTCGCCGCGCTCCCAGCGGCTGATGGCCTGGCGTGTGACGAAGAGCTTAGCGGCAAGCTGCTCTTGGGTAAGGTGATGGGCGCGACGGACAGCAATGAGCTTTTCTGCAAAGGCCATAGCGGCTCCTTTCTGCTGGTTGATGGCTTAAGCATACGCGGCAGCAGGCACCCTTCCAAGCAACCGTTGGTTGCACGACGGGAAACCGCGGCGAAGAATTGCGCGCAACGCCCCACGCCTCCATGCCGTACAATGGCCGGCATGGAACCTATTGCACACATACATACCGACCTGCCGCAGAAGTTCGGTATTCCGCGCAACAGCTTTTTGGCGCCTCATCTGCAGGGACGCATCGTCTTTGAGCCGGAATTTGCCTCCAACGCAGC